>NZ_JASCPO010000449.1:0-2059 GCF_029960145.1 Pseudomonas sp. PS01299
GGGCTTGCTCGCGAATGCGGTGTCACAGTCGCCATCAACATCGACTGAACCAGCGCTTTCGCGAGCAAGCCCGCTCCCACAGGGTTTTGTGGTGGATTGACGAGCGGCGCAGCCTTTATCCTTGTCCCCCCCGCCGTACCGCTGTCAGGAGTCAACCCATGCCCCATGAAGGCAACCTGTTACAAGCCGCTGTCGTGTTTCTGTTCGCAGCCGTGCTCACCGTGCCACTGGCCAAGCGTCTGCAACTGGGCGCGGTGCTCGGTTATCTGTTGGCGGGGGTGATCATCGGCCCGTCGGTGCTCGGCCTGATTGGCAATCCGCAGAGCGTTGCGCATATCTCGGAACTGGGCGTGGTATTGCTGTTGTTCATCATCGGCCTTGAGCTGTCACCCCGTCGCTTGTGGGTGATGCGCAAGTCGGTGTTTGGCGTAGGTCTGGCGCAGGTGCTGCTGACGGCGGCGGTGATCGGCGTGCTGGCGTTGTACGTGTTCGGTCAGCCACTGAACAGTGCGATTGTGCTCGGTCTTGGCCTGGCGCTGTCGTCCACCGCATTCGGCCTGCAAAGCCTGGCCGAGCGCAAGGAGCTGACCAGCCCCCACGGGCGACTGGCGTTTGCGATTCTGCTGTTTCAGGACATCGCCGCGATCCCGTTGATCGCGCTGGTGCCGATGCTCGCCGGCAGCGCCCACGCCAGCAGCAACGCGGAAAGCCTGAACCACGGTTTGCAAGTACTCGGCGGGATCGCCGTGGTGGTGGTCGGCGGGCGTTATCTGTTGCGTCCGGTGTTTCGCGTGGTGGCAAAAACCGGTCTGCCGGAAGTCTCTACCGCCACCGCATTGCTGGTGGTGATCGGTACGGCGTGGCTGATGGATCTGGTCGGCGTGTCGATGGCGCTCGGGGCTTTCCTCGCCGGCCTGCTGCTGGCGGACTCGGAGTATCGCCATGAACTGGAAGCGCAGATCGAGCCGTTCAAAGGCCTGCTGCTCGGGCTGTTTTTCATCAGCGTCGGCATGGGCGCCAACCTGAGTCTGCTACTGAGTGCGCCGATCACCGTGCTGGGCCTGACGCTGCTGCTGATCGGCTTGAAGTTGCCGCTGCTGTTTGTGGTCGGGCGTCTGGCCGGTGGGCTGACCAAGGTCAGTGCGATTCGCTTGGGTATCGTGCTCGCCGCCGGCGGTGAATTTGCCTTTGTGGTGTTCAAGATCGGGCGCGATCAGGGCCTGTTCGAACCGCGCCTGTATGACTTGCTGGTGCTGACCATCACTCTGTCGATGGCCTTGACGCCGTTGCTGCTGTTGATCTGTGCACGATTGGTCAGCCCGAAAGTGCAGCCAGTGGAGGTGCCGGAGAAATTCCGCGAAATCGACACCGAGGCACCGCGCGTGGTGATTGCCGGCATGGGCCGGATGGGCCAGATCGTGGCGCGGATTCTGCGGGCGCAGAACATCAAGTTCGTGGCGCTGGACACCTCGGTGGAAACCATCGAACTGTCGCGCAGTTTTGGCGGCGTGCCGGTGTTCTACGGCGACCCGATGCGCCCGGAAATCCTCAATGCGGCGAAGGTTGGCGAGGCGGAGTATTTCGTGATTGCCACGGATGATCCGGAGACCAACATCAAGACCGCCGAGATCGTGCGCAAGCTGTATCCGCACATGAAGATCATCGCTCGCGCACGTAACCGTCAGCACGTGCACCGCCTGGTCGATGTCGGCGCCGAAGCGATTCGCGAGACCTATTACTCCAGCCTGGAAATGAGCCGCCGCACCCTGGTCGGCCTCGGTCTGACCCAGGCCCAGGCCGATGCGCGGATCAAGCGTTTCAAACACCATGACGAACAGGTGCTGGAAGCCCAGCACGCGGTCTACGACGACGCGGCCAAAGTCCTGCAGACCGCCCAGGAAGCCCGGGCGGAACTGGCGCGGTTGTTCGAGTCGGATCAACTGGAAGAGGAAGCGCGCAAGGTCTGAATTCACCACAATTCCAATTGTAGGAGTGAGCCTGCTCGCGATGGCGATCTATCAGTACCCATCTCTGTTACTGACACACCGCCATCGCGAGC
>NZ_JASCPO010000044.1:0-37030 GCF_029960145.1 Pseudomonas sp. PS01299
CGCTCAGGGTGACACCCTGAGCGGCATTGAAAAGGTGATCGGCACGGCGTTCAACGACACCTTCAATCTCGATTCGGCCACTGCGACGTTCGAGGGGGGAGCGGGGGATGATGTCTACGTTCTCAACGGCAGTGGCGGCACGGTCATCGAACAGGCGGGTGGCGGTAACGATGAAGTACGCAGCAACTTCGGCCAGATCTACCTGGGCGCCAACGTCGAGCGTCTGACCTATACCGGCACCGGGTCATTCACCGGTTGGGGCAACGCCATCGACAACATCATTACAGGGGGCAATGGCAACGACATCCTGTATGGCGGCGCGGGTGCCGACCGGTTCATCGGTGGTGCCGGTTTTGACACTGTCGGCTACGGCGACACGACTATTGGCGTCACCATCAACCTGAAAACCGGGGTTCACACAGGGATTGCAGCAGGGGATACCTACACCAGTATCGAAGCTTTGACCGGCACGATAGCCGGTGACATTTTCATCGCCGACGGCGCGGCCATGGCTTTTGACGGGTTAGTGGGTGCGGACATGGTCAGCTATGAACAATCCGACAGCGCCGTGACCATTGATTTGAAAACTAAGGTCAATGCGGGTGACGCGGCCGGCGATACCTACACCGGAATCGAGTTTTTCCAGGGCAGCAGCTTCAACGACACCCTGTCCGGAACCGCATTCGGTGACAACTTCATTGGTGGCTCCGGTGCGGACCTGATCGATGGGCGTGAAGGGCATGACACTGCCTGGTACATCAACAGCAAGGCCGCTGTGAACATCAATCTGCAGACCAACGTCAACGAAGGCGCCGATGCTCAAGGTGATGTGCTGCTCAATATCGAGCGAGTGATCGGCAGCCAATTCGACGATACGCTGACCGGAAGTTCGGCAGTCGATTTTCTTGAGGGCAGCACAGGCAACGACGTGATTTATGGCGGCGACGGGGCCGACTTCATTTATGGAGGCCTGGTTTCCCTGGCCGGGCCGTTAGCCAGTTCGGCACCCAATGCAGGGGCTGAGGCTGATGCGCTCTATGGCGGCAATGACAACGACACGATTCTCACCGCATCCAACGACACTGGCAGCCGTGCGTATGGCGAAGCGGGCGATGACACCATCACCGTAACTCATGGCATCGCTGATGGTGGTGAAGGCAATGACAAGCTGATCGGTACCGGCCTGGGCTTCTCGCTGTTTGGCGGCGTGGGCAAGGATAATCTGGTATTGCAGTCCGTCGGTTCGGCCTTCGGTGGTGAAGGTGACGATATCTACACCATCGACACTTCGGCATTGGTCAACATTCAGGACGACGGTACCAGCCGTGGCGACAAGATTGTGCTGTCGTACATTCGCGCTTCGGAACTGCAAGTCGACCGTGTCGGTGACGACCTCTACCTGCACCGTTACAGCGTTTCAGCCGGACAGACGCCGGATGAGGGCGTGCGCCTGAAGGATTGGTTTGCCGGTTCCGACACTATCGAGCAGATCGTGACGGCCGATAATCAGACCATCAATCTGCCGGCCAACAGTGATGCATTCGCGATGTTTGGCTGACCACTGAATCGCACACCTGCAATCGCAATGCGGCCGCAGGTGTGCGCTTGGCAGCTGAAGGACCAACCTGGTTTCAACCAAGCAAGGAAGAAGCAAATGTCAGTGATTTATGGAACGAGTGAAGCCGATGTCATGGGCGGCAATGAAGGCAATGACGAACTCTACGGACTGGAGTCGGATGATCAGATCTGGGGTACCACGGGGTCCGATCTGCTGGATGGCGGGGAGGGGTTCGATTCAGTGAGTTATCAGATGATGCCGAACGGCGTCAGCGTCGATTTCCGAGAGGGGCTGGCCACTGTCACCAAGGCGGACGGCTCCGTCGATACCCTGGTCGGCATCGAAAAAGTCATCGGCAGCTTTGACAATGACACCTTGGTCAGTTCGGTCAGCGGTATCACGCTGGAAGGTGATAACGGCGATGACGTGTACATCGTCGGTAGCGAAGGTGTGACCATCGTCGAAGCGGAACGCGGCGGTTACGACGAGCTGCGCACCAGCGTCAACACCCAGAGGATGGATCCGTTCCTGGACAAAATGATCTTCACCGGCACCGGCGACTTCAAGGGCTACGGCAATGCCGAGGCGAACGTGATTGTCGCCGG
Organism: Pseudomonas sp. PS01299; assembly: GCF_029960145.1. Lineage (NCBI taxonomy): Bacteria > Pseudomonadati > Pseudomonadota > Gammaproteobacteria > Pseudomonadales > Pseudomonadaceae > Pseudomonas > Pseudomonas sp. PS01299. The sequence continues at coordinate 2,164 of NZ_JASCPO010000044.1, forward strand.
TGCAGGCAATGACGTGCTGTGGGGTGGCGACGGTGGCGATCAGTTCATTGGCGGCGAGGGCTTCGACACAGTCAGCTATACCGACAGCCTTGAAGGCGTCAGTATCGAGCTCTCGAGCATGTGGGGCGCCACCGGCATTGCATTCGGCGATACCTACTCGAGCATCGAGGCCGTGCGGGGTTCGAATTTCAACGATGTGATCTTCGCCGGCGCAAGCCCAATGGTCATGGACGGTGCCGATGGCTTTGACGCCGTCGATTACAGCCGTTCCAACGATGCGGTCAGCATCGAGTTTCGTGATGGCGAGGGCTTCGGTTCTGGCGGCTACGCCGAGGGCGACACCTTGATCAATGTGGAAAAGGTTGTCGGGACTAACCTGGACGATCACTTCACTGCTAACTCGGGCGGCGTGACCTTCGAAGGTGGCTGGGGCAGTGACGTCTATACGATCAACAGCGAGGGTGTGACCATCGTCGAGACAGACTCAGGCATGGGGTTTGACGAGCTGTACACCAGCCTGTCGGTCATGAAGATGGACCCGTTCATCGAGAAAATGACCTACACCGGTACAGCCGATTTCACCGGTTATGGCAATGATTCCGACAACTACATCTTCGGCGGCAGCGGCGATGACCTGTTCTACGGTGGCGCCGGACGGGATGTGTTCGTCGGCGGCGCGGGAACGGATATCGTCAGCTATGACGACAGCGATACGGGTGTGGTGGTCAACCTGTGGAGGATTGGCCAGAACGGTACGGCCGAAGGGGATATGTATTACGACGTCGAAGGTCTGCAAGGCAGTCGTTTCAACGATGTGATGGATGCCGGCCGCGAGGACGCGATCCTGGAAGGTGGCAACGGCGACGATGTGATCAATGGCAACGATGGCAACGATCACCTTTACGGCGGACTGAAGTCCGGTCTCGACGGTGATGTCGCGCAGGCGGACACACTGTCTGGCGGTTCGGGTGATGACGTCATCGTCAGCGCTGTGAATGACCTGGGTACAGTGGCCCACGGCGACGGAGGCAATGACACCATCACGGTCCACAACGGCAGTGCCCTTGGTGATGACGGTCATGACGTGCTCACCGGCACCGGCAACAGTTATCTGTTGTCAGGTGGCAGCGGCAACGACGTGCTGAATCTCAATCTTCCGGGGCAGTCCGGTACTGGCGGCACCGCACTGGGCGGTATGGGTGACGATATCTACATCGTGAACAGCACCGGGCTGGTATCGATTCAGGACGAGGGCTGGGATCTCAACGACACCCTGATCCTCAACACCATCACCAACGCCAGCCAGTTGAACGTCACCCGCATCGGCGATGACGCCTACCTGCACAGCGCCAACGACGGCAGCAGCGGTGTGCCGGACAACGGCGTGAAACTGGCGGGATGGTACGCCGGGTTCAACAACATCGAGCACCTGCAGACTGCCGACGGCCAGGTCTACGACCTGCCGGCGACGGTTGATGGGTTCGCCATGTTCGGCTGATCACTCGATCTGTTGATGCACCGCAATGAAAGGGATGAATCCGCTGCTGGATTCATCCCTTTTTTCATGCCTTACGGCGCACCCGACGCAGCGCTCGCGGAGCTGGCGCGTTTCCTGCAAGTCCCCCTCAAATCGCCATAAAACGAGCGCTCGCGGTCATCGCAGCGGCGCCGCAGGCGGCAAAAGGGTTAGCCAGACGGCCCGCATCGCTCAACAAAGCCATGCGCAGCCCGGTGACGAACGAGAGGGGAGACGATGAAGGCAGTTATTTTGGCGGGTGGCCTCGGCACGCGCATCAGTGAAGAGTCGCACCTCAAGCCCAAGCCCATGATCGAGATCGGCGGCAAGCCAATTCTCTGGCACATCATGAAGCAGTATTCCGCTCACGGGATCCACGACTTCGTGATTTGCCTTGGCTACAAGGGCTATGCGATCAAAGACTTCTTCGCCAACTACTTCCTGCACACCTCCGACGTCACGTTCGACATGCGCAATAACCGCATGGACGTGCACCAGAACTACAGCGAGCCGTGGAGCGTCACCCTGATCGACACCGGCGAGGAAACCATGACCGGTGGCCGTCTGCTGCGTGCCGGCCGTTACCTCAAGGATGAAGAGGCGTTCTGCTTCACCTACGGCGACGGCGTTTCCGACATCAACATTGCTCAACTCGTCGATTACCACAAAGCCCACGGTCGCCTGGCCACCGTCACCGCGGTGCAGCCGCCGGGACGTTACGGTGCCCTTGAGCGCCAGGGCGATCAGGTGCTCGGTTTCACCGAAAAACCGCGTGGCGACGGTGGCTGGATCAACGGTGGCTTTTTCGTGCTGTCGCCCAAAGTCCTGTCCTACATCGCTGGCGATGAAACCACCTGGGAAGCCGAGCCGCTGGCGCGTCTGGCAGAGGAAGAACAGTTGAACGCCTTCGAACACGAAGGCTTCTGGCATCCGATGGACACCCTGCGCGACAAGAACCACCTCGAAGCGCTGTGGCAGAGCGGGGAGGCCCCATGGAAGCAATGGGCCTGAGTGCGGATTTCTGGCGCGGCAAACGCGTACTGATTACCGGCCACACCGGTTTCAAAGGCAGCTGGCTGACCCTGTGGCTGCAAAGCCTCGGTGCGCAAGTCAGCGGTTTTTCGCTGGATCCGTCGACCGAACCGAGCCTGTATGAACTGGCGCGGGTTCACGAAGGGATCAACGATCAACGTGGCGATCTGCGTGATCTCGGCGCGTTGCTGGAGATCATCGCCGACACCGAGCCGGAGATCGTCCTGCATCTGGCTGCGCAGCCGCTGGTGCGTGAAGGCTATCGCGATCCGCTGGGCACTTACTCCAGCAACGTCATGGGCACGCTGAACCTGCTCGAAGCGATCCGTCAGGTCGGTTGCGTGCGCGCCTGCGTGCTGGTGACCACCGACAAGGTTTACGCCAACAAGGAATGGCTGTGGCCGTACCGCGAAGACGAAGCCCTCGGTGGCCACGATCCCTACAGCAGCAGCAAGGCTTGCTGCGAACTGTTGGCGCAGTCTTACGCCGCGTCGTTTTTCCCGGCTGACAAGTATGCCGAACACGGTCTGGCCCTGGCCACCGCGCGCGCCGGCAACGTCCTGGGTGGCGGTGACTTCGCCCCGGAGCGTCTGATTCCCGATGTGCTCAAAGCCTGGACTGCCGACGAGCCGGTGACCCTGCGTTATCCGCAAGCGGTGCGCCCGTGGCAGCACGCGCTGGAACCGCTGGCTGGTTACCTGCAACTGGCTGCCGGCCTCTACGAACAAGGCCCGGAATACGCCGGGGCGTGGAACTTCGGTCCGGGCGAGGCGGACATGTGCAGCGTCGGCGAAGTGGTCGAACTGCTCGCCAGTCGCTGGCCACAGGCACGCGGTCTGCGCATCGAAAAAAGCGAACTGCACGAGGCTGGTCTGTTGCGTCTGGACAGCAGTCGCGCCCGTCAGGTGTTGGGCTGGCAGCCACGCTGGACCTTGCAGCAATGTCTGACCCAGACCCTCGACTGGCATCTGGCGTGGCAGAACGGCGATGACATGCGCAACGTCACTCTCGGCCAACTGAACCTGTACCGAGGCGCGCTGTGAGCGAGTTTTCCTTGAAACCGTTGCCGCTGGCCGGGCTGTTCAGCGTCCAGCACAGACGCTTCGAAGATCAGCGCGGGCATTTCGCCCGGCTGTTTTGCGAAGGCAGCCTGAGCGCGTTCGGCAGCGAATTTCACATCCGCCAGATCAACCATTCCTGCACCCGTGAAAAGGGCAGCGTGCGCGGTCTGCATTACCAGAATGCCAATGCGCCGGAAGCCAAGCTGATCACCTGCCTGCGCGGTGAAGTGTGGGACGTGGCGGTGGATCTGCGTCCTGACTCCGCAACCTTTCTGCACTGGCACGCCGAGCACCTCAAGGCTGGCGACGGTCGCAGCCTGTTGATTCCGGCCGGGTTCGCCCACGGTTTCCAGACCCTGACCGATGACGCCGAACTGCTTTATCTGCACAGCGCCGATTACGCGCCGGAGCACGAAGGCGGCTTGTCGGTGAACGATCCACGGCTGGCGATTGCCTGGCCGTTGCCTGTCAATAATTTGTCAGCGCGTGATTCCAGCCATCCTGCGCTCGATCAACACTTTGCCGGAGTGCGTCTATGAACTGCCGTGGGTGCGCCGCACCGCTGAGCCTGCCGCTGATTGACCTCGGCACCTCGCCACCGTCCAACGCCTACGTGCATGCCGAGCGCCTGGAGCAGGCCGAACAGTGGGTGCCGCTCAAGGTCGCCGTGTGCCAGCAGTGCTGGCTGGTGCAGACCGAGGACTACACCCGCGCCGACAGCCTGTTCGACGCCGAGTACGCCTATTTCAGTTCGTTCTCCAGCACCTGGCTGGCCCACGCCGAGCGTTATGTCGCCGAGATGGTCGAGCGCTTTGCTCTGAGCGCCGACAGTCGTGTGGTCGAAGTCGCCGCCAACGACGGTTACCTGCTGCAGTACGTCGCCGCTCGCGGCATTCCGTGTCTGGGTGTCGAGCCGACCCGCAGCACCGCGCAAGCGGCGCGGGAAAAGGGTCTGCAGATTCATGAAGTGTTCTTCGGTCGCGACAGCGCTGCGCAGCTGCACAGCGAAGGCTGGGGCGCCGACCTGATGGCCGCCAACAACGTGCTCGCGCATGTGCCGGACATCAATGATTTCCTGGGTGGTTTCGCCACGCTGCTCAAGCCGACCGGCGTCGCTACTTTCGAATTTCCGCAACTGCTGACGCTGATGGCTGGCGCGCAGTTCGACACGCTGTACCACGAGCACTATTCCTACCTGTCGCTGACCGCCGTGCAGACCTTGTGCGAGCGCAATGGTCTGGAAGTGTTCGACGTCAGTCAGTTGAGCACTCACGGCGGTTCGCTGCGGGTGTTCGTGCAGCGCCAGGACGGAGAGCGTCGTGCTGTGCAGCCGGCGGTGCAGCAACAGTTGCAGGCCGAGCTGGATGCCGGGGTGAAAACCCCTGAGTACTACGCGACCCTCGCGCCGGCTGCCGAACGCATCAAGCATGAACTGCTGCGCTTTCTGTTGCAGGCCAAGGCCGACGGCAAGCGGGTGGTCGGTTACGGCGCGGCGGCCAAGGGCAACACCTTGCTCAACTACGCCGGGGTCAAACCGGATCTGCTGGCGTGGGTGGCCGATGCCAACCCGCACAAGCAGGGCAAGTTTTTGCCGGGCAGTCGGATCCCGATTGTCGCGCCGGCGCAGATCGACATCGAAAAACCGGACTACGTGCTGGTGCTGCCGTGGAACCTGTTGCACGAAGTCAGTCAGCAACTGGCGCAGGTGCGCCAGTGGGACGGGCGCTTCGTAATCGCCGTGCCTGAGATGAAAGTCCTGTGAACGTCCTGGTCACCGGGGCCACGGGCTTCGTCGGCCGGCATCTGGTCGCGGCGTTGCTCGCCCGTGGCTGCGCGGTACGTGCGGTGGCGCGTAATATCGAGACTGCGGCGAGCATGCCGTGGATCAGCGACGTCGAATTCGTTGCGGCGGATATTCACGCGTCGGATCTCGACATTGCGGCGCTCACCGACGGTATCGACGTCCTCGCGCACCTGGCCTGGCCGGGGTTGCCGAACTATCGGGCGCTGTTTCATTTCGAGCACAACCTGATGGCCGACTACCGCTTTATCAAAGGCGCGGTCGAGGCGGGTGTGGCGCAAGTATTGGTGACCGGCACCTGCTTCGAGTACGGCATGCAAAGCGGCCCGCTCGACGAAAGTGTCGAGCCGCAGCCGAGCAATCCTTACGGTCTGGCCAAACACACGCTGCAGCTGTTTTTGCAAAATCTGCAGCAGGAAAAACCGTTCACCTTGCAGTGGGCGCGTCTGTTCTATCTGCATGGCGAAGGGCAGAACCCCAACAGTCTGCTGGCAGCGCTGGACCGGGCGATCGATGCCGGGGAGGCGTCGTTCAACATGTCTGGCGGCGAGCAACTGCGCGACTTTTTGCCGATCGCCAGCGCCGCCGATTACCTCGCCACGATCGTCCATCAGCGCGATTTCAACGGCGTGATCAATTGCGCCAGTGGCCAACCGGTATCGGTGCGCGCACTGGTTGAACAACGGCTGCGCGAGCGCGGTGCGGCACTGAATCTGAACCTCGGCCATTACCCTTATCCGAGCCATGAACCGATGGCGTTCTGGGCCGTGACCGAGCGTTTGCAACAGCTACTGGGAGAGCCGCAATGAGGCACGAGTTGTATCGGGTCACCGACCTGCCGGTGTTGCAGAACCGCACCTTCGCCGACCCGGAGTCGGCAAAGGCGTCGGCCAGCGCCGACATGCTGCTGGTGCAGGATGAGCGCAGCGGCCTGATCTTCAACGCCGCGTTCGACGCCGACAAGCTCAGCTATGACGCTGACTATCAAAACGAGCAGGCCCATTCGGGCCAGTTCCAGAAGCACCTGAGCGACGTCGAAGGCATCATCGCCAAACACTTCAAGGGCCAGGAGCTGATCGAAGTCGGCTGCGGCAAGGGTTACTTCCTTGAGTTGCTCAAGGGCCTCGGTTATTCGATCACCGGGATCGATCCGGCCTACGAAGGCGAGAACGCCGACGTGATCAAGGCGCCGTTCACCCGAGGTCTTGGCCTGGCAGCTGACGCCATTGTCCTGCGCCATGTGCTGGAACACATCGAAGACCCGGTGAGCTTTCTGGCGGTGATCGCCGAAGCCAATCAGGGCGGGCAGATCTACATCGAAGTGCCGTGCTTCGACTGGATCCTCGAGCACAAGGCCTGGTTCGACCTGTTCTACGAGCACGTCAATTATTTCCGCCTCGATGACCTGCGCCGCATGTTCGGCACCGTGCACGAGGCCGGCCACCTGTTTGGCGGCCAATACCTGTACATCGTTGCCGACCTTTCGACGTTGCGCCTGACTCCGCAGCAACCGGTGCCACGCCTGACGCTGCCGGACGGTTTCACCGCCAGCCTCGAGCGCGCGGTGCAGATCATTCAGTCCGCACCCGAGCAGGGTTCGGCGATCTGGGGCGCATCGTCCAAAGGCGTGATCTATTCGCTGTTCCTGCAACGCGCGGGTGTCGCGGTGGATCGTGTGGTGGATATCAACCCGGCCAAACAGGGGCGTTATCTGCCGCTGAGCGGCGCGCGAGTGTCCTCGCCGCAAGAGGCGATGGATGCGCTGCCCGAAGGCGCCCACCTGTTTGTGATGAATTCCAATTACCTCGAAGAAATCAAGCGGATGACCGGTGGACGCTACGTCTATCACGCCGTCGATAGCGCTTCGTTCCAGTGACCATTGAGACTTTGAACATGACCGACAACAGCATCAACCAAGCTTTCGAAGCCGAGTGCCGCGAGCAGATCGCCCAGCAGGGTGACGACCAGAAACTGACTGGCCTGGCCCGTGATTTCTTCAACGAATCGGCCAAACACAAGTACAGCTACCACTTCTCGTGGATGGGCCGCCCGATCATCCAGCTGCCGCAGGACATGATGGCGATGCAGGAGATCATCTGGCAGGTCAAGCCGGATCTGGTCATCGAGTGCGGCATCGCCCACGGCGGTTCGATCATCTACTACGCCTCCCTGCTGGAACTGCAAGGTCACGGTGAAGTGCTGGGCATCGACCTCGACATCCGCCCGCACAACCGTGAAGCGATCGAAAGCCACCCGATGGCCAAGCGCATCAAGATGATCGAAGGTTCGAGCATCGACCCGGCCATCGCCGCTCAGGTGCAGGCTGCGGCTAAGGGCAAGAAGGTCATTCTGGTCCTCGACTCCAACCACACCCACGACCACGTGCTCGAAGAGCTGCGCCTGTATGCGCCGCTGGTCTCGGTCGACAGCTACTGCGTGGTGATGGACACCGTGGTTGAAGACATGCCGGCCGATTTCTTCCCGGATCGCCCATGGGGCCCGGGCGACAACCCGAAAACCGCGGTGTGGAAGTACCTGGAAGAGAACCAGGACTTCGAGATCGACCAGCAGTTGCAGAACAAGCTGCTCATCACCGTGGCGCCGGACGGCTATCTGCGTCGCGTTCGTTAATTCGCACCATCACCAAAGCGTTATCTCGGCGAGTCGCCGGTTGTGGAGAGAAGTTATGCAAGGCAAGTACAGTTCTGAACTGGCGCTACCGCTCAACGAGCTGTTGACCGTGGTGCTGATTACTCACAATCGGCCGGCGTTCCTGCGTCGGGCGGTGAAGTATTACAGCAGCTTGCCCTGCCGGATCATGGTGCTGGACTCGACGGTCGAGCGGCCTGAAGGGGATTTTTCCGCCGTCGATTATCACCATGTGCCGCAGTTCGCCTACTGGGGCATGCAGGCCAAACTGGCTTATGGTGTGGAGCAGCTGACTACGCCGTATATGGTGCTGGCGGCTGACGATGACTTCATCCTGCACGATTCGCTGGCCGAGTCCGTGAACTTCCTGCAGGCGAATCAGGACTACGGCATGTGCCACGGCTATTGCCTGATGTACCTGTCTCTGGCCCATGGCGTGAACTACTACCGTCGTGACAAGAAAGTCCAGGAAGATTATTCGTCCGAGCGGGCGCAGGATCGTGTCATCGATTACATGAGCCAGTACATTCCGCCGTTCTACGCGGTGACCCGTACTGACCTGATGAAAAACTGGCATTCGGCGTTGCCACCGGGTACCAATTTCCAGTGGCAGGAAATCGGTCACGTCTATTACCTGCTGGCCAGTGCCAAGGCGCGGATCCTGCCGATGCCTTATGTGGTGCGTGAGATCAACTACGGTGTCTCCGAGCACAATACCGATGTGTATCACTCGCTGACCTACGCCGACGGCAAATCGGTCGCCGAGCGAGAGGCCTTTGCCGAGTTTCTCGCCTCTCTGCCAACCGCCATTCAAGAGCTCGACGCCGGACAGCTCAAGGCGTTTGTCCTGCAGAGTTTCGAGGCCATGGCCGACAGCTTGAAGACTGGGCGCGCACTGACTGCAGAACTGATTTTCGAATCCACTTGGAACCAGAACCTCAGGCATCCAGATCGTCGTTTCGGCCCGTTGCAGTACGTCGAGATGCCGTTTTACAACCAGCCGTTCTTTGATCGTCTGGAGCAGTTCGAATTCATGCTGCACGCCATGCCCGCCGGCCGTATGCAACTGGAAGGACTTGAAGGCATATGGACGCGTCAGGCGCACTTGCTGCAGGCACGCAACAACGATACCCCGGAAAGTGTGGTGGACCGTTTGTGGCAGGCGCATGACCTCAATGCTTTCAACCGGACCGTCGTCAAGCGCCTTGCCGCGCATCTGAATGACATGGGTGAAGACGAAGCCGCCCAGTCGGTGCACGAATGGATCGCTCGGCTTGAAGCGCTGACGGTTGAAGATAATCAGGCAGTCTTCGAAAAAATGAAGTCCGGTCGCCTGCTGCAGTGGCTGGCCGCGCGTGAGCCGTCGGCGCAACAGGTCGAGTCGATCACTCGACAGCTGTCGGCCCATGACGGTGGCCCGCAGTTCGGCATTTTCCTGCTGGATCTGGATGACCAGATCGACAAGGTGCAGGTCTCGCTCGACAGTCTGCTCGAGGGGCACTGCAAAGCGTTCAAGATTGTGGTGTTCACCACGGGCGAACCGCCGGTAGCGACCACCGCGCAAAACACCCTGCACTTCGTGCGCGTCACCCAGAGCAACTATGTCGACAAGTTGAATCAGAGCGCCCAACAGTCACCGTGCGACTGGCTGCTGCTGGCGCAAGCGGGCGACGAGTTCACCGCTGGCGGCTTGTTGCGGGCCAGTCTGGAACTGATGTCCGCCACAGGTGTGCGTGCCGTGGCCACCGATGAAATCCAGCGCAAGGAAAACGGTGCGCTGGTCGACGTCTTCCGCCCGGGCTTCAATCTGGACCTGCTGCAAAGCATTCCAGCGCTGATGGCGCGTCACTGGTTGATTCGCCGCGAAGTGTTGCTCGAAGCCGGTGGTTATCAAGCGGACTTCAGCAAGGCACTGGAGCTGGATCTGTTGCTGCGCATCATCGAACAGGGCGGCATTGGCGGCCTGGCGCACCTCGACGAGCCACTGCTGATCACCCAGGCCTCGGTGCTGGAAGAGAATGCCCACGAACGTCAGGCGCTGCTGCGTCACCTGACCAATCGCGGATACAAGGCCAGGGTCACCTCGGCGACGCCCGGTACCTATCAGATTGATTACCGTCACGCCGAACAGCCGCTGGTGTCGATCATTGTGCCGGCCATCGATGACCTGCCGGCACTGCGTCGCTGCCTGGAAGGCGTGTTGCTCAGAACCCGTTACAGCCGCTATGAAGTGCTGATTGCAGCGAATCCGAATCAGTCGGCCGAGGTCAATGACTGGCTGGGCACGCTGCGTAACCCTAAAGTCAATGTGCTGCGTGCCGATCAGCCGCTCGGCGAGACGGCGTTGTACAACGCCGCCAGCGAGCAGGCGCAGGGTGAGTATCTGGTGCTGTTGGCCGCTGACAGCGAAATCGTCAATCCGAACTGGATCGACTCGTTGCTCAATCACGCGCAGCGTCCGGAAGTGGCTATCGTCGGTGCAAAACTCGTTGATCGTGACGGCAAGATCGCCCATGCCGGTTTGATTGTTGGTCTGAACGATGGCGTTGGCTCGCCTTTTATCGGTGAAAAACACGCCGCTGAAGGTTACATGCAGCGCCTGGCGGTCGAGCAAAACTATTCGGCGGTGTCGAAGGTGTGCCTGATGATCCGCAAAGAACTGTTCAATGCACTGGGTGGTCTGGACGAAGTGACGTTCGCCGACGGCTTGAGCGATGTCGATCTGTGCCTCAAGGCCGGTGATGCGGGTTACCTCATTGTGTGGACGCCGCTGGTGCAGGTTGTGCATCCGGGCCTCTTGCCGCAAGCGCCATCAGCCCTGGCTGCATTGCGTGAGAAGTGGGGCGGCGCCTTTGCGCAGGACAGTGCCTATAACGCCAATCTATCCCTCATCGGCAAAGGTTTTACCTTGGGTGAAAGCACGCCGGTCAACTGGTCGCAGTTACTCGCTTGAGTTCGTCGGACAAGCAACAGGAATCAGCACATGTTCAACGGTAAATCGATCTTCATCTCTGGCGGCACCGGCTCGTTCGGGCGCAAATTCATCGCCCGTCTGCTTGAGCAATACCAGCCCAAGCGCGTGGTGGTGTTCTCCCGCGATGAACTCAAGCAATACGAAATGCAGCAGACGTTCAACGCGCCGTGCATGCGTTACTTTCTCGGTGACGTACGCGACGCCGACCGTCTGCGGCAGGCCATGCGCGGCATCGACTACGTGGTGCACGCGGCGGCGCTCAAGCAGGTGCCGGCGGCGGAGTACAACCCGACCGAGTGCATCCGCACCAACGTCAATGGTGCGGAGAACATCATCGCCGCCGCCATCGACAATGGCGTGAAGAAAGTCGTCGCGCTGTCCACCGACAAAGCGGCCAGCCCGATCAACCTGTACGGTGCGACCAAGCTGCTGTCGGACAAACTGTTCGTCGCCGCCAACAACATAGCCGGCGAACAACAAACGCGTTTTGCCGTGGTGCGCTACGGCAACGTGGCGGGCTCGCGGGGGTCGGTGGTGCCGTTCTTCAGCAAGTTGATTGCCGACGGTGCGCAGGAGCTGCCGATCACCGACGAGCGCATGACCCGATTCTGGATCACTCTGGATCATGGCGTGCAGTTTGTCCTCGACAGCTTTGCGCGGATGCACGGCGGCGAAGTGTTCGTGCCGAAGATTCCGTCGATTCGCATCGTCGATCTGGCGCGGGGCATGGCCGAGCATCTGCCGCACAAGAACGTCGGTATTCGTCCCGGGGAAAAACTGCATGAACTGATGGTGCCGCTGGACGATGCGCGGATGACCCTGGAGTTCGCAGACCATTACACCATCCAGCCTTCCATCCGCTTTACCAGCGTCGATGTCGATTTCTCCATCGACAAGCTCGGCGAACGTGGGCGGCCGGTGAGTGAAGATTTCGAATACCGCTCCGACACCAATCCGCACTACCTCTCGGTCGGGCAGATCGCCGAGCTGCACGCGAAGTTGTCGGCATGATTCCCTACGGTCGGCAGAGCGTTGATCAGGCGGACATCGATGCAGTGGTCGAGGTGCTGCAATCGGACTGGCTGACTCAAGGGCCGACTATCGAGCGTTTCGAGCAGGCGGTGGCCGAACGATGCCAGGCGGATTTCGCGGTAGCGGTGTGCAACGCCACCGCGGCGCTGCACATCGCTTGCCTCGCGGCCGGCCTTGGCCCGGGTGATCGCTTGTGGACCACGCCGAACACTTTTCTGGCCTCAGCCAACTGCGGGCGCTATTGCGGCGCCGACGTGGATTTCGTCGACATCGATCCGCTGACCTGGAACCTCGATGCCTTCGCCCTCGCCGCGAAGCTCGATCAGGCCGAGCAGGACGGCACGCTGCCGAAAGTGTTGGTGGCGGTGGCGTTCTCCGGGCAGAGCTGCGACCTGCGCAAGATTGCCGAACTGGCCGAGCGCTACAACTTCACCGTGATCGAAGACGCCTCGCACGCGGTGGGCGCCAGCTACGCCGGGCGCCCGGTGGGTTGCGGGGAATTTGCGGCGATGACCGTGTTCAGTTTCCACCCGGTGAAGATCATCACCAGCGCCGAAGGTGGCATGGTCCTGACCAATCGCCCGCAACTGGCCGAGCGTCTGCAACGCCTGCGCAGCCACGGCATGACCCGCGATCCGCAGCAGATGAGCGAACCCAGCCACGGCCCGTGGTATTACCAGCAGATCGAGCTGGGCTTCAATTACCGGATCACCGAGTTGCAGGCGGCGCTGGGTCTGTCGCAACTGGCCAAACTGGACAGCTTCATCGCCCGTCGCCGCGAACTGGCGGCGCGTTACGACCGGTTGCTGGCCTACCTGCCACTGAGCTTGCCCAGCGCGCAGCCGGAGGCGGAATCGGCGTGGCACCTGTACGTGGTGCGCTTGCAGACCGAACGCATCGGCCTGACCCACCGTCAGGTGTTCGAAGGCTTGCGTGCCGCCGGCATCGGCGTGAACCTGCACTATATTCCTGTGCATTTGCAGCCGTACTATCGCGACCTGGGTTTTGCCGAAGGCGACTTCCCCGAAGCCGAGCGTTATTACGCCGAGGCGATCAGCCTGCCGCTGTATCCGTTGCTCAGTGATGAGCAGCAGGATCATGTGGTTGAGCAATTGCGCCGGCTGACCGAATAAACCCCGCTGCGGCGGCGAATGAGACTGTGCAATGCGTGATCTGAGTGAGCAGGAAAAATTCTGGCAGGGCGATTTCGGCAACCACTACGTGGATCGCAACGTCGGTCAGCCGCTGGTGGCGGCCAATCTGGCGTTGTTCGCCAAGGCCCTGAGCCGCGCCGGGCGCATCGACAGTGTGGTTGAGCTGGGCACCAATGCCGGCAACAACCTGCAGGCGCTGCGTCAACTGCTGCCGCACAGTGAATTGTTCGGCGTCGAGATCAATGAAAGCGCCTGTGCTCAGGCGCGGGCACTGGGCATCGCGCAGATCTGGCACGGCTCGCTGTTCGATTTTCCCCGCGAGCGCAGCTACGACCTGACCCTGAGCAAAGGCCTGCTGATCCATCTGGCGCCGGAGCTGCTGCCGACCGCCTATGCGCAGTTGTATGCGTTGAGCCAGCGCTACATCCTGATCGCCGAGTACTACAATCCGGCACCGGTGGAAGTGTCCTATCGCGGCAACAGCGGCAAGCTGTTCAAGCGCGATTTCGCCGGGGAAATGCTCGATCGTTATGCCGATCTGCACTTGCTCGATTACGGCTTTGGTTATCACCGTGACCCACAATTCCCGGTGGATGACATCACTTGGTTTCTGCTGGAAAAACGTCCTTGAACAGCGTCGCAATCATCCCGGCCCGTGGCGGCAGCAAGCGCATCCCGCGCAAGAATCTGTTGCCGTTCGATGGCGTGCCGATGATTGTCCGCTCGATCCATACGGCGCTCGACAGTGACCTGTTCGAACAGGTCGTGGTCAGTACCGATGACGCGGAAATTGCTGAGTTGGCGCTGGCCCACGGTGCGCAAGTGCCGTTCCTGCGCCCGGCTGAACTGGCGGATGATTTCACCGGCACCGCTGCGGTGATCGTGCATGCCTTGCAGCAACTGCCAGCCTTCGATTACGCCTGCTGCGTGTACGCCACGGCGCCGTTGTTGCAGGCGCGCTTCCTGCGGCAAGGATTTGAGCTGTTGCAGCAGCACCCGGACAAAGCCTTTGCGTTCTCCGTGTGCAGCTTTGGTTTCCCGGTGCAGCGTGCGCTGACGCTGGACGGGCAGGGCGCATTGACCGCGTTGTACCCGGAATTTCGCAACACCCGCTCGCAGGATCTGCCTGAAGCTTTTCAGGACGCCGGCCAGTTTTACTGGGGCCGTCGCGAGGCGTGGCTGCGCGGTGACGTGTTGTATTCAAGCGCCAGCCTACCGGTGCTTCTGCCGCGGCATCTGGTGCAGGACATCGATACGCCGCAAGACTGGAAACGCGCCGAATACCTCTACGCCGCGCTCAAGGCCGGCGGAGAACTGCAATGAGAGTGCTGATCCGCGCTGACGCTTCGCCGACCATCGGCAGTGGCCACATTGCCCGTTGCCTGACGCTGGCGCGAGTGCTGCGCAAACAGGGCAGTCATGTCGCGTTTGCCTGTCGGCGGTTGCCCGGGCATCGGCTCGATGCCTTGGCTGCCGAAGGTTTCGAGACCTTCGCCTTGCCGGACGTCTACCCCGACGAAGACCCGCAGCAAGCCATCGAATCGATGCTGCCGTGGCAGGCAGATATCGAGGCGCTGGACGCCTTGCTGGCAGGTCACGCCGCATTCGACTGGATCATTGCCGACCACTACGGCCTTGATCATCACTGGCAAACCGCTGCCCGTCGTTGGGCGCCACGGATTGCGGCTGTGGATGATCTCGCCACCCGCCGTTACAGCGTTGATCTGCTGCTCAATCAGAACCTGTCCGGCCTCAGCGAGAACTACGCGCCGCTGCTGCCCGAAGGCTGCCGGACCTTGCTCGGCCCGCGCTACGCCATGTTGCGCGAAGAGTTCGTCTGCCCGGCCATTGCGATCAAGCCCAAGGCGCGCCGGGTGCTGGTGAATTTCGGTGGTTTCGATGCGGCGATGCAGACCCATCACGCGATGCTGGCGCTGCAGGACTTCGCAGAGCTGGAAGTGGATTTCGTTGCCGGTGCAGACAATCCTGCGTGGGCGCAAATGCAGGCACTGGCCGCAACACGGCCGCATTGGCGCCTGCACAGTTTCGTCAGCGATTTCCAGCAACGCATGACCGCGGCCGATCTGTTTATCGGCGCGGGTGGCGGCACCAGTTGGGAGCGTGCAGCCCTCGGCCTGCCGACCCTCTGCATCGCGGTATCGAACAATCAGCAGGCCAACGGCGAAGTGATGGCGGCGGCGGGGGCGCATGTGTTCATGGGCGCCCGCGAGCAGGTCAGCGTCGAACAACTGCGCGACGCCATCGGTTTTGTCGTCGACAATTTTTATCTGCGCCAGAGCCTGGCCGAGCGTTCGCGGCAACTGGTCGATGGGCGCGGTGCATTACGCGTGGCGGCGGCGCTGGCCGGTGCGGTGCTCAAACTGCGCCCGGCGACCCTCGATGATGCGCAATTACTGTTCGACGGGCGCAATGCCGAGGCTGTGCGGCGCTGGTCACTGGACACGGCTGCAATCGAATGGCCGCAGCACCTGAACTGGCTGAATGCGAGCCTGCGCAATCCACAGCGTCTGCTGTTGATTGCCGAGGCCGATGACGGACCCGTTGGCGTCTTGCGCTATGACCTGCGCGGCTTTGAGGCCGAAGTGTCGCTGTATCTGCTGGAAGGACGGCTCGGTCTCGGCTGGGGCAGGGCGCTGCTGGCGCGAGGCGAGGCGTTCGTCCGCGAGCACTGGCCGCAGATGACCGTTATCACCGCTCAGGTGCTGCCGGGCAATCGCCCCTCTTTGAATGTGTTTCGTGACGCCGGATTCACCCAGAGTGCCTGCGCGTTCACCAAGGTTTTGAAGGATCACCGCGATGAGTAGTTTCAAGATTGGCGAGCGTCTGATCGGTGCCGATGCGCCGCCGTTCATCATTGCCGAGATGAGCGGCAACCATAACCAGTCGCTGGAGGTGGCCCTGCAGATTGTCGAAGCCGCCGCCAAGGCTGGCGCGCACGCCTTGAAGTTGCAGACTTACACCGCGCAGACCATGACTCTGGATCTGGCCGAGGGCGAGTTTTTCATCAAGGACCCGAACAGCCTGTGGGCCGGCACTTCGCTGTTCGACCTGTATGAGAAAGCTCATACCCC
This sequence comes from Pseudomonas sp. PS01299, assembly GCF_029960145.1. Classification (NCBI taxonomy): domain Bacteria; kingdom Pseudomonadati; phylum Pseudomonadota; class Gammaproteobacteria; order Pseudomonadales; family Pseudomonadaceae; genus Pseudomonas; species Pseudomonas sp. PS01299. The sequence goes on from NZ_JASCPO010000044.1 coordinate 18,475, forward strand.
ATGGGAGTGGCACGCGCCGATTTTTGCCCGGGCCAAAGAGCTGGGCATGCTCGCGTTCTCGACGCCGTTCGATGACACGGCGGTGGACTTTCTCGAAAGCCTCGACGTGCCGGCGTACAAGATCGCCAGTTTCGAAAACACCGATCTGCCGTTGATTCGTCGCGTGGCGGCGACCGGCAAACCGCTGATCATCTCCACCGGCATGGCCAGCATCGCCGAACTCGACGAAACCGTGCGTGCCGCCCGCGAGGCAGGGTGCAAGGATCTGGTGCTGCTCAAATGCACCAGCACTTACCCGGCAACGCCGCTCAACAGCAATGTGCGCACGATCCCGCACCTGCGTGAGCTGTTCGGTTGCGAGGTAGGTCTTTCCGATCACTCCATGGGCGTTGGCGTGTCCGTGGCCGCTGTGGCACTCGGGGCGACGGTGGTGGAGAAACACTTCACCCTCGACCGTTCGGCGGGCGGGGTCGATGCCAGTTTCTCGCTGGAGCCGGCGGAACTGGCCAGCCTGGTGGTGGAAACCGAACGCGCCTGGCAGGCCATGGGCCAAGTGCATTACGGCGTCACTGAGGCCGAGCGCAAGTCGCTGGTCTTTCGCCGTTCGCTGTACGTCACTGCTGACATGGCGGCCGGTGAAGCCTTTTCCGGGGACAATCTGCGCGCCATTCGCCCAGGTCTCGGTCTGCCGCCCAAGCACACCGAGGCCGTCCTCGGTCGCCGCGCTCGTCAGGCGATCAAACGTGGCACGCCGCTGGACTGGTCGTTGGTCGAATAACCCGATCTGCAACCGATTCGGCAAAATAGCGTGACCTGCGAGTCATAACGCGCATCTTCACTGTATTGTATTGACCGGGGAGATGGCGCCTGGCCGTGTAATCGGTTCCAGTGATAGCCCTTTGCGCTCCCCGTGGCTGCCCGTTGTGGCGGCCGTTTTCTGTTTGTCGGCGCCCCTCGAATCCTTGCGAGCGGTGGTTTTGGGCTGTTTTTTATTGGGAAGCCGTAATGATTGGCATAAAAAGCATTGCGAGCTACGTTCCTGTAGCCGGCGTGGACAATTACGCACAAGGTGCAAAATTCGAGAAGGATGAAGAATTCATCCTCGGCAAAATCGGTTCGGCCTTCCTGCCGCGCAAAGACGCTGAACAGGAAACCTCCGATCTGTGCGTGGAAGCGGCCAATGCGCTGTTTGCCAGCAACCCTGAACTGAAGCGTGAATCGATCGACGCACTGATCGTCGTCACTCAGAACGGTGACGAAGAAGGTCTGCCGCACACCGCTGCCATCGTCCAGGACAAACTCGGTCTGCCGACTAATGTCGCGGCATTCGATATTTCCCTGGGCTGCTCCGGTTACGTCTACGGCATCTACGCGATCAAGGGCTTCATGGAAGCCGCCGGCCTGAAGAATGGCCTGCTGATCACCGCTGACCCATATTCGAAAATCGTCGACCCGGAAGACCGCAACACCACCATGCTCTTCGGCGATGCCGCCACCGCGACCTGGATGGGCGAAGATCCTTCATGGGCGCTGGGCAAGGCCAAGTTCGGCACCGACGGTTCCGGCGCACCGCACCTGAAAGTCACCGATGGCGTGTTCTTCATGAACGGCCGTCAGGTGTTCAACTTCGCGCTGCTCAAAGTCCCGGCGCACTTGCACGAATTGCTCGACGACTCCGGCCTCAAGGCTGACGACATCGACGCCTTCTGCATTCACCAGGGCAGTGCGGCGATTGTCGATGCCGTGGCCCGCCGTTTCGAAGGCGAGCCGGAGAAGTTCATCAAGGACATGGTCGAGACCGGCAATACTGTGTCGTCGAGCATCCCGCTGCTGCTGGAAAAACACGTACTCGATTCCGATTGGCAGCGCATTGCCCTGAGCGGTTTCGGTGTCGGTCTGTCGTGGGGCTCGGCGATCATCTATCGTCCTTGAGTCGGTCAAAAACGGCGGATACAAAAATAGCGTTCAAGGTTACCCTTGAGCGCTATTTTTTTGCCTGAATGGAGCGCTAGGCGGTATGAGCGAGTTTTTCCAACCCAACGCCCAGATCATCCAGCAACGCTGGCCGGCGTTGTTCGAGCGGCTGATGGCGGAAGACACCTCAGTCGTTCAAGCCGAACTGGTGCAGGGCTTGGGCTCGACGCTCAGTGTCAATGGCATTCAACTGACCAGTCGCCACGACCGCATCCATGAAGCCCGCATCCAGGCGGCCAGCCTGGCGGAAAAATCGCAGTTGCATGTCTACGGCACTGGCCTCGGCGATTTGCCAACGGTGCTGCTGGAGCGCGCTGGCCTTGAGCGGTTGTACGTGCATATCCTCAATGGCGCGGTGTTCGCGCTGGTGCTGCAACTGCTCGATCAGCGCCCGTGGCTGGAAGATCCGCGTGTGCAGCTGTTCTATGCCGGTGATCTGTCAGACATCTGCACACCGTTTTTCGCCCTGCCGGCCGAGATGCTGCTGGCTGATGATTTCAACGCGAAAATCCGCGATCGGCTGGTCAGCGAAGTGCACCTGAACTTCAACAATCGCGAGTTCGATCCAAACTTGCCGTTCATTCAACAGCGTTTGCAGGACTGCCTGCCGGTGTTGCTGGGTGATGACGATGTGGCGCAGTTGTTCGGCAGCGCCAATGGCCGGGAAATCTATGTGATCGGCACCGGGCCGACCCTGGAAGGGCATTTCCAGCGTCTGGCGGCGGTGCATGCGCAGGCTGAACGTCCATTGTTGATGTGCGTCGATACCGCTTACCGGCCACTGCGCGAACACGGCATCGTCCCGGATCTGGTGGTCACCATCGATCAGCGCATCAGCTTCCGGCATTTGCCGTTCGAGGACTCCGCTGGCATCCCGCTGGTGTATCTGCCTATGAGCGATCCTGCGGTGCTGACCGCCTGGAAAGGCAAGCGCTATGGCGGTTACTCGGCCAGCCCGGTGTACGCCGCGTTGCGTGAGCAATATCCGCGCGGACAACTGCATGTCGGTGGCAGCGTGATTCATCCGGCGGTGGATCTGGCGGTGAAGATGGGCGCGTCGCGCATTACCCTGTTTGGCGCTGACTTCGCCTTCCCGATGAACAAGACCCATGCTGGCTGGAATGACGGTGATCTGGGGCCAGGGGTCGATCAGGCGCGGCATTGGGTGCAGGACGGCCATGGCCAGCGGGTCAGCACCCAACTGAACTTTCGCGGCTATCTGTGTGTGCTGGAGCGCTATATCGCCGCGCATCCGCAGGTGCAGTTTTTCAACAGCAGTCGCGCGGGCGCACTGATCGCCGGGACGCAGTTCAATCAGGAGTTTGTGCAATGACAACGATTGAGCAGTGCGTCGACGAGTGCCGCCACTGCGCCGGGCTGTTTCGTCTAGGACGTGATGTCGAGGCGGCGCTGGATATGGTCGATGTGTTCGAGGGCGCGCAGCAGTTACTGATAGCTGCGTCTGCACCGATTCAGCAGGACTGGTCCTTTGTACTCACGCACATGCTCGACTGTCAGGAGCGTCAGGACTGGCTGGGGTTGGCTGACTGGATGGAGTACGAGCTGATCGAAGTGTTGCAAAAAGCACGATCGGCAAAGTGAGCGACCGCACTGGCCCGCGGCTTTACGCGCGGGTCGGTTTTATGGCGTCATTTTTTCGCAGGTGGGAGGGCGCTAAGCCCTTGTTTTCTCGGGGGTGGCAGGGTGATGGCAAATTTTTTTCAAAAAGCCCTCAAGCAACTTGCCAACCCGACGATAACTATTACGAAGGTTCTCTAGGCCATTCCAGGCGGTTGCCAGGGCCGGAAGCCGCAGTACCCAACCAACGAGGAATTCGTCATGGCTTTAACAGTAAACACCAACACCACGTCGCTGAACGTTCAAAAGAACCTGAACCGCGCTTCCGACGCTCTGTCGACTTCGATGCAGCGCCTGTCTTCCGGCCTGAAAATCAACAGCGCTAAAGACGACGCTGCTGGCCTGCAGATCTCGAACCGTATGTCTTCGCAGATCCGTGGTAACACCCAAGCCATCCAGAACGCCAACGACGGTATCTCCGTTGCTCAGACCGCTGAAGGCGCTCTGCAAGCGACTACCGACATTCTGCAGCGTATGCGTGAACTGGCTGTTAAAGCACGTAACGGCACCAACGGCACTGCTGACCAGACCGCTACCAACGCTGAATTCGCTCAGATGTCTGACGAAATCACCCGTATCTCGGCTTCGACCAACCTGAACGGCAAAAACCTGCTGGACGGTTCGGCTGGTACTGTGACCCTGCAAGTTGGCGCAAACACTGGTTCGGCTAACCACATCGACCTGGTACTGAGCTCCAAGTTCGACGCCGTCAGCCTGTCGGTTGGTAGCGGTACTCTGTCCCTGACCGGTGCTACCGTAACTGGCGCTTCGCAGAACATCGACAACGCGATCACCGCAATCGACGCCGCTATCGCTGCAATCGGTGCAACTCGTGCCAGCCTGGGTGCTTCGCAAAACCGTCTGACCAGCACCATCCAGAACTTGCAGAACATCACCGAGAACACCACTGCTGCACAAGGTCGCGTACAAGATACCGACTTCGCCGCAGAGACTGCTAACCTGACCAAGCAGCAAACCCTGCAACAGGCTTCGACCTCTGTTCTGGCTCAAGCCAACCAACTGCCTTCCGCTGTACTGAAGCTGCTTCAGTAATTTCGGAATGAGTTTGGGCGGGAGGGTGCGCTGGTCGCGCTCTCTCGCTTTTTTACGTTAGGAGGTGATGAGCATGGACATGAGCGTAAAGCTTAACGTGTCTTATCCGGCTCCCAAGCCAGCGACGCCTGTTGCTGATAAGCCGTCGGAGACGCCAAAAGTTGCACCGGCCGACGCTCCGGTCGCTGACAGGAAAAGTCAGCAAACGGATGACGCCAAGTTGAAACTGGCCGTGCAAGAGATCGAGAAGTTCGTTCAATCGATCAAGCGTAACCTGGAGTTCTCGATCGACGAGCACTCTGGCAAGGTCATCGTCAAGGTGATCGCAAGCGAGACGGGTGAGGTCGTACGCCAGATCCCCTCCGCAGAAGCACTCAAGCTCGCAGACAGCCTCGCCAACGCAAGCCATGTGTTGTTCGACGCCAAAGTCTGATAGCTGGCATGAATAGTGTTTGTCTTTCTTGAATGACGCCTGGATGGGTCAAAAGTCTGGCAACAATCTGAAGGGAGATGCACATGGCAAGTCCAATTCTACCGGGTTCCGGACTGGGTTCCGGCCTGGACATCGGCGCGATCGTGACCGCGCTGGTCAACGCCGACAAGTCGCCGAAGCAGACGCAGATCGATTCCGCGACCAAAACCAATACCCTGAAGATTTCCGGTGTCGGCACGTTGAAGAGTGCGCTGACCGCGTACCAGACGGCGATGACCAACCTGGGCAGCAAGACCAACCCGGCATTTGCCGGCTTCACGGCGACCTCGAGCAACACAGCGATTCTCGGCGCCACCTCCGATAACACCGCGGTGTCGGGGACTTACAACGTTGTTGTCAATCAATTGGCCACTGGCTCGAAAGTCGCCAGCGCTTCTTTCGCCGGCGGTGCTGCCAGTGCCATTCCGAGTGGTACCCTGAAAATCAGTCAGAATGGCACTGATTACAATGTCACGATCCCGGCCAATGCGACCTTGCAGAGCACCCGTGACGCAATCAACACGGCTCAGGGCTCAAATGGTATTTCTGCCAACATCGTGACCGACAGCAGTGGTGCTTCGCGCCTGGTGATCAGCTCGAACAAGACGGGCGCCGGTACCGACCTCTCTGTCAGCGGGATTGCCGGTCTGGAGATCGACGGTACTCAGCCGATGGGTACCAATCCGGCGGCAGGCGCCTCTGGCAACGTCAATGGCCTTGCACAAGATGCCAAGGTGACCATCGACGGCCTGCAGGTTTCCAGCAAGAGCAATACGGTCAGTGGTGCAATCAGCGGCCTGACCCTGAATCTGACCACTGTCAGTCCTCTCGTTGGTGGCGTTGCCACGCCGACCGTTGTCAGTGTCGATACCAACACCAAAGGGCTGCAGGCCTCGGTTCAGGCCTTTGTTGACGCCTACAACACCCTGAAGACCACTATCGATACGCTTTCCAAGGCTACGCCTGATGAAGACGGCAAACTGACAGTGCAGGCGGCGTTTACCGGTGACTCGTTGCCGCGTTCGCTGATCGCCGACATCCGTGGCCAGTTGACTGCTCCTGCTGGTGCAAAGGGTTCTTTGTCCTATCTGTCGGAGATCGGTGTGATGACCGACCGCAACACCGGCAACCTGACGTTTGATACTGCTGCGTTCACCAAAACCATGGCTCAGCCCGGCAAGGCTGGCCAGGTGCAGCAGATGTTCACCGGGACCGACGACACCAACGGTCTGCTGGCACGCATGAACAAGGCGGTGGATCCGTATCTGAAGGCGCCTGCCGGTAGCGCCCCTACTGCCGTAGGCCTGCTTGATCAGCGCATGTCCATCCTGAACAACAACACCCGGAACCTGACCAGTCAGCAACTGGCGCTGGATCTGCGTGTTGCCAACCTGACCAAGACGTTGACGGCCAAGTACAACGCCATGGACTTGCTGGTAGGGCAGATGAAGGCGACGGCGAGCAACATCACGTCGTTCTTCAGCTCGCTGAACGCTCAGCAGTCCGCGAAGTAACCTGCAAGAACGACAAAAACCCGGCTACGCTTTATCGGCGTGCGCCGGGTTTTTGTCTTTTGATCTAAAGTTCTGTGATTCGTTGGCGATACACTGGTTATACGAGTCATTGTGGCAATGAGGTAGAACATGAACCCAATGTTAGCCCTTCGGCAATATCAGAAAGTCGGCGCGCACGCCCAGACATCCGAGGCGAGCCCGCACCGTCTGGTGCAAATGCTGATGGAAGGCGGGTTGGCCCGCATCGCTCAGGCCAAGGGTGCCATCGAGCGCAAGGATATTCCTGGCAAGTGCACCTCGATCAGCAAGGCCATTGGCATTGTCAGCGGGCTGCGCGAAGGTCTGGATCTGGAAAAGTGTGCCGATGAACTGGCCGATCTGGACGGGCTGTACATCTACATGATGAAGCGTCTCGCCGAGGCCAACATCAACAGCGATCCGCGCATTCTCGATGAGGTCGCCGGCTTGCTGAGCACGGTCAAAGAAGGCTGGGATGCCATCGCCCCCGAGCCTGCTCCGCAGTTTTAAAGGAGAGCACCATGAGTCTTGTATTGCAGCGAATCGCCGACACCCGTGAAGCGCTGGTCAGTGCGCTGGCCGAACGCAACTGGGAAGCCATTGGCGAGCTGGATCTGGCTTGCCGTTCCTGCATGGAAGACGTCATGGCCGAGGCCTCGCTGGATGAGGAGGCCTTGCGCAGTAACCTTGAGGAATTGCTCCATGTCTACAAGGAGCTACTTGAGGCGGCCATGGGTGAGCGCCAGGCGATAGCCAACGAGATGTCGCAGATCACCCAAGCGCAAAAGGCGGCAAAGGTTTACCATCTGTTTGGTTAATTAACCCCCAGTTAATCCAGACATGTGCGCCATAAATTTGACTGTGCACGGTTTTTTGACTTAACTAGTGGCTGTTTTCAGATTTCAGGCGTCTACAGGCACAAGGTGTCCTGCAAGCGTCTCGCTTGCCCCATTTTTCGGGCATTGAGTTGACTAGGGAAGTTGCTATTGCATGTGGCGTGAAACCAAAATTCTGCTGATCGATGACGATAGCGTCCGCCGCCGCGACCTGGCGGTGATTTTAAATTTTCTCGGCGAAGAAAATTTACCCTGCGGCAGCCATGACTGGCAGCAGGCTGTCGGCTCTTTGTCATCGAGTCGTGAAGTCATCTGTGTACTGATCGGGACGGTAAATGCTCCGGGTGCACTTTTGGGCTTGTTAAAGACACTCTCGACGTGGGATGAGTTCCTTCCGGTTTTGCTGATGGGCGATAATTCTTCCGTCGACCTGCCGGAAGACCAGCGCCGCCGGGTGCTTTCGACCCTGGAAATGCCGCCCAGCTACAGCAAACTGCTCGACTCCCTGCACCGTGCCCAGGTCTATCGCGAGATGTACGACCAGGCCCGCGAGCGCGGTCGTCATCGCGAGCCCAACCTGTTCCGCAGCCTTGTCGGCACCAGCCGGGCGATTCAGCACGTCCGGCAGATGATGCAGCAAGTGGCCGATACCGACGCCAGCGTGCTGATCCTCGGCGAGTCCGGCACCGGCAAGGAAGTGGTTGCGCGCAACCTGCATTACCACTCCAAGCGTCGCGACGCGCCTTTCGTGCCGGTCAACTGCGGGGCGATCCCGGCAGAGCTGCTGGAAAGCGAACTGTTTGGCCACGAGAAGGGCGCCTTCACCGGTGCGATCACCAGCCGTGCCGGGCGTTTCGAACTGGCCAACGGCGGTACGCTGTTCCTCGACGAAATCGGCGATATGCCGCTGCCGATGCAGGTCAAGCTGCTGCGCGTGCTGCAGGAGCGCACCTTCGAGCGCGTGGGCAGCAACAAGACCCAGAGCGTCGACGTGCGCATCATTGCCGCGACCCACAAGAATCTCGAAAGCATGATCGAGATCGGCACCTTCCGCGAAGACCTTTACTATCGCCTGAACGTGTTCCCGATCGAGATGGCGCCGCTGCGTGAGCGCGTCGAAGACATCCCGCTGTTGATGAACGAACTGATCTCGCGCATGGAACACGAAAAGCGCGGTTCGATCCGTTTCAACTCGGCGGCGATCATGTCGCTGTGCCGTCACGGCTGGCCGGGCAACGTCCGTGAGCTGGCCAACCTGGTCGAGCGCATGGCGATCATGCATCCGTACGGGGTGATCGGCGTGGTCGAGTTGCCGAAGAAATTCCGCTACGTCGACGACGAAGACGAGCAGATGGTCGACAGCCTGCGCAGCGATCTCGAAGAGCGCGTGGCGATCAACGGTCATACGCCGGACTTCACCGCCAACGCGATGCTGCCGCCGGAAGGCCTGGACCTCAAGGACTACCTCGGTGGTCTGGAGCAGGGCCTGATCCAGCAGGCGCTGGACGACGCCAATGGCATCGTGGCGCGTGCCGCCGAACGCCTGCGCATTCGTCGCACCACGCTGGTGGAGAAGATGCGCAAGTACGGCATGAGCCGGCGCGAAGGAGACGAACAGGCGGATGATTGACGCCTGTTTTTCAACGCCTTCATTTATAAGCAGTTTTTTTTAGGCACGGGTATTGCTACATCCCTCGCAACGTTCCGTTTAACTGACGGTCAGCCAAGCGAGAGAACACAATGCCCCACGCCCAGATGTCATCTGCCTCCCATGCCGAGGGGCAACCGTCGTCCGTAGAGCAGGCGAGCCGCCTGGGGCTTGAGCAGGCGTTCGCGCTGTTCAATCAGATGTCCAGTCAACTGACCGATTCCTACAGCATGCTTGAAGCCCGGGTTACCGAGCTCAAGGGCGAGCTGGCGGTGGTCAGTGCCCAGCGCATGCAGGAGCTGGCCGAAAAAGAACGCTTGGCCAACCGTCTGCAAAACCTCCTCGATCTGTTGCCCGGTGGCGTCATCGTGATCGACGGCCACGGCATGGTGCGCGAAGCCAACCCGGCGGCGATCGATTTGTTGGGGCTGCCGCTGGAAGGCGAGTTGTGGCGCCACGTCATCGCCCGTTGCTTCGCCCCGCGTGAAGACGACGGTCATGAAATTTCTCTGAAAAACGGTCGACGCCTGTCGATTGCCACCCGCTCGCTGGATGCCGAGCCGGGGCAGTTGGTGCTGCTCAACGACCTGACAGAAACCCGCCACCTTCAAGATCAACTGGCGCGCCACGAGCGTCTGTCGTCGCTGGGACGGATGGTCGCCTCGCTGGCCCATCAGATCCGCACGCCGTTGTCCGCTGCGTTGCTCTACGCCAGTCATTTGACTGAGCAGGAATTACCGGTCGCCACCCAGCAGCGTTTCGCTGGCCGTCTCAAAGAACGCCTGCATGAGCTGGAGCATCAGGTAAGCGACATGTTGGTGTTCGCCCGTGGCGAGCTGCCACTGACCGACCGCATCACCCCGAATACTCTGATGCAGGCGCTGCAAGCGGCGGCGCTGACCCATGTGCAGGATCTGCCAATCCGCTGGCAGTGCGACAGCTATGCCGGCGAACTGCTGTGCAACCGCGACACCCTGGTCGGGGCGATCCTCAATCTGATCGAAAACGCGATACAGGCCAGCGATGGCAACGTGCGCCTTAAAGTGCACTGCTACACCCGCGACAACAGCCTGCGCCTGTGTGTCAGCGACAGCGGCAGCGGCATTGATCCGCTGGTGCTCGAGCGTCTCGGCGAACCGTTTTTCACCACCAAAGTCACCGGCACCGGGCTGGGCCTGACCGTGGTCAAGGCAGTGGCGCGGGCACATCAGGGAGAATTGCAGCTGCGCTCGCGAGTCGGGCGCGGCACGTGCGCGCAGGTGATCCTGCCGCTGTTTTCCGCTGTACACGGAGCTGAGTAAACGTCATGGGCATCAAGGTTTTGCTGGTCGAGGATGACCGCTCGTTGCGCGAAGCGCTGGCCGATACGCTGTTGCTGGCGGGCCACGACTACCATGCAGTCGGCAGCGCCGAAGAGGCGTTGCAGGCGGTCGAGCGCGAAGCGTTCAGTCTGGTGGTCAGCGACGTCAACATGCCCGGCATGGATGGCCATCAACTGCTCGGTTTGCTGCGTGCCCGGCAGCCGCAATTGCCGGTGTTGCTGATGACTGCGCACGGCGCGGTCGAGCGTGCGGTCGATGCGATGCGTCAGGGCGCGGCGGATTACCTGGTCAAGCCGTTCGAGCCCAAGGCTCTGCTGGACCTGGTGTCGCGGCATGCCTTGGGCAGCATCAGCACCACAGATTGCGAAGGTCCGGTGGCGGTCGAGCCGGCCAGTGCGCAGTTGCTCGAGCTGGCGGCGCGGGTGGCACGCAGTGATTCCACGGTGCTGATCTCCGGCGAGTCCGGCACCGGCAAGGAAGTGTTGGCGCGTTACATTCACCAGCATTCCCATCGTGCCAATCAGCCGTTCATCGCGATCAACTGCGCGGCGATTCCCGACAACATGCTCGAGGCCACGCTGTTCGGTCACGAGAAGGGCTCGTTCACCGGCGCCATCGCGGCCCAGGCCGGCAAGTTCGAACAAGCCGATGGCGGCACCATTCTGCTCGACGAGATTTCCGAGATGCCCCTGGGCCTGCAAGCCAAGTTGCTGCGGGTGTTGCAGGAGCGCGAGGTCGAGCGCGTCGGCGCGCGCAAACCGATCACCCTGGACATCCGCGTGGTGGCGACCACCAACCGTGATCTGGCTGGCGAAGTGGCGGCGGGGCGTTTTCGTGAAGACTTGTTCTACCGCTTGTCGGTTTTTCCCCTGGCCTGGCGTCCACTTCGCGAGCGCACTGCCGATATCTTGCCGCTGGCCGAGCGGTTACTGAGCAAGCACGTCAATAAAATGAAGCATGCGGCGGCGAAACTTTCGCCAGAAGCCCAGGCTTGCCTGACCCACTACCCGTGGCCGGGCAACGTGCGTGAGCTGGATAACGCGATTCAACGCGCGCTGATTCTGCAGCAGGGCGGTTTGATCCAGCCGCAGGATTTCTGCCTGACCGGCGCAGTGACCTACACCGCGGCGCCGGTGCAGCCGTTGGTGCGCGAGATCGAAGTCGAGGCTGAATCCGCCGGGGCGCTGGGCGATGACCTGCGGCGCCGGGAGTTTCAGATGATCATCGACACCCTGCGCACCGAGCGTGGCCGCCGCAAGGAGGCTGCGGAAAAGCTCGGTATCAGCCCGCGTACCCTGCGCTACAAACTGGCGCAGATGCGTGATGCCGGGATGGACGTCGAAGGTTATCTGTTCGCCACCTGAACGTTGTCGCTGTCAATTGTGGGAGCGAGCTTGCTCGCGAAAGCGGTGGGGCAGTTGCGAAAATGTCGACTGATTCTCCCTCTTCGCGAGCAAGCTCGCTCCCACAGTGATTTCACGGTGCCTTGATGGGCTTTTATAGAATAAGTCCGCCGAGCTGGCACCCTTGTTGCTAACACCTGTGTACCCGCCGAGTGAGTGTCAAAAAATTGCGGGCCGCCCAAGAGAGTAGACCATGAGCCAAGGTATTGAATTTAATCGGTTGATGATGGACATGAAGGCCATGAAAATGGACGCCATGGCCACGCCGAAATCGACTGCCGCCGTCCCTGAACTGGCAGGCAGCAGCTTTTCCGACATGCTCGGTCAGGCCATCAACAAAGTCAGCGATACCCAGCAGGCGTCGACTCAGTTGGCCAACGCATTTGAAATCGGCAAGAGCGGCGTCGATCTGACGGACGTGATGGTCGCCTCGCAAAAAGCCAGCGTGTCGTTCCAGGCTCTGACCCAGGTGCGCAACAAACTGGTTCAGGCTTATCAAGACATCATGCAGATGCCGGTTTAAGGACGAGATTGAGTCATGGCAGAAGCAGTCGCCGATAACGTTCCGGCCAAGGCCACCCCGATAGACGGCAAACCGCCGCTGTTCGGCCTGTCCTTCCTGGAAAACCTCTCCGAGATGACCATGCTGCGTCAGGTGGGCCTGTTGGTCGGCCTGGCTGCGAGCGTGGCGATTGGCTTTGCCGTGGTGCTGTGGTCGCAGCAGCCGGATTACCGTCCGTTGTACGGCAGCCTTGCCGGCATGGACGCCAAGCAGGTCATGGATACCCTGGCCTCCGCCGACATTCCCTACACCGTCGAGCCGAACTCCGGCGCCTTGCTGGTCAAGGCCGATGACCTGTCCCGTGCGCGCCTCAAGCTCGCGGCCGCTGGTGTCACTCCCAGCGACGGCAACATCGGTTTCGAAATCCTCGACAAGGAACAGGGTCTGGGCACCAGCCAGTTCATGGAAGCGACTCGTTACCGTCGTGGTCTGGAAGGCGAACTGGCGCGCACCATCTCCAGCCTGAACAACGTCAAGGGTGCCCGCGTGCACCTGGCGATTCCGAAAAGTTCGGTGTTCGTGCGTGATGAGCGCAAGCCAAGCGCTTCGGTACTGGTCGAGCTGTACTCCGGGCGTTCGCTGGAGCCGGGTCAGGTGGTCGCGATCATCAACCTGGTGGCGACCTCCGTGCCTGAACTGAGCAAATCGCAGATCACCGTCGTCGATCAGAAGGGCAACCTGCTCTCCGATCAGGCGGAAAACTCCGAAATGACCATGGCCGGCAAGCAGTTCGATTACAGCCGCCGCATGGAAAGCATGCTCACCCAGCGCGTACACAACATTCTGCAGCCGGTACTGGGCAACGATCGCTACAAGGCTGAAGTCTCGGCCGACGTCGATTTCAGTGCCGTCGAATCCACCGCCGAGCAGTTCAACCCGGACCAACCGGCGTTGCGCAGCGAGCAGTCGGTCAACGAACAACGCACCGCCAGCAATGGTCCGCAAGGCGTGCCGGGTGCCCTGAGCAACCAGCCGCCGGCGCCGGCTTCGGCACCGCAAACCACCGGTGGCGCTGCAGCGCCGGCCGGCATGATTCAACCCGGCCAGCCACTGGTGGATGCCAACGGTCAGCAGATCATGGACCCGGCCACCGGCCAGCCGATGCTCGCGCCGTACCCGGCAGACAAGCGTCAACAATCCACCAAGAACTTCGAGCTCGACCGTTCCATCAGTCACACCAAACAGCAGCAGGGTCGCCTGAATCGTCTGTCGGTGTCGGTGGTGGTCGACGATCAGGTCAAGGTCAATGCGGCCAACGGTGAAACCACCCGCGCACCGTGGAGCGCCGATGAACTGGCGCGCTTCACCCGTCTGGTGCAGGACGCGGTCGGTTTCGACGCCAGCCGTGGCGACAGCGTCAGCGTGATCAACATGCCGTTCTCCGCCGAACGCGGTGAAGTGGTTGCCGATATTCCGTTCTACTCCCAGCCATGGTTCTGGGACATCGTCAAACAAGTGCTGGGTGTGTTGTTCATCCTGGTGCTGGTGTTTGGTGTGCTGCGTCCGGTGTTGAACAACATCACCGGCGGCGGCAAAGGCAAGGAGCTGGCCGGTCTGGGCAGCGACGTGGAACTCGGTGGCATGGGCGGCCTGGACGGCGACCTGGCCAACGACCGCGTGAGCCTCGGTGGTCCGCAGAGCATTCTGTTGCCGAGCCCGAGTGAGGGTTACGACGCACAACTGAATGCAATCAAGAGCTTGGTGGCCGAGGATCCGGGTCGCGTGGCTCAGGTCGTGAAAGAGTGGATTAACGCAGATGAGTGATAACCGAGCCGCAACCGTCAAACTGAACAAGGTCGACAAAGCCGCGATTCTGCTGCTGTCCCTGGGTTCGACCGATGCCGCGCAAGTGCTGCGCCACATGGGCCCGAAAGAGGTTCAGCGGGTCGGTGTGGCCATGGCCCAGATGGGCAACGTCCATCGCGAGCAGGTCGAGCAGGTCATGAGCGAGTTCGTCGACATCGTCGGCGACCAGACCAGCCTCGGCGTCGGCTCCGACGACTACGTGCGCAAAATGCTTACCCAGGCCCTGGGCGAAGACAAGGCCAACGGCCTGATCGACCGCATCCTGCTCGGTGGCAACACCAGCGGCCTCGACAGCCTGAAATGGATGGAGCCGCGCGCGGTTGCCGACGTGATCCGTTATGAACACCCGCAGATCCAGGCGATCGTGGTGGCGTACCTCGACCCGGATCAGGCCGGTGAAGTACTGGGCAACTTTGACCACAAGGTGCGTCTGGACATCATCCTGCGCGTCTCGTCGCTGAATACCGTGCAACCGGCGGCGCTGAAAGAGCTGAACCAGATTCTCGAGAAGCAGTTCTCCGGCAACTCGAATGCCTCGCGCACCACCCTGGGTGGCATCAAGCGTGCGGCGGACATCATGAACTTCCTCGACAGCTCGATCGAAGGCCAGCTCATGGACTCGATCCGCGAAGTCGACGAAGACCTGTCCGGTCAGATCGAAGACCTCATGTTCGTGTTCAACAACCTGGCCGATGTCGACGATCGTGGCATTCAGGCGCTGTTGCGCGAAGTGTCCTCCGACGTGCTGGTACTGGCCCTCAAGGGTTCGGACGAAGGCGTCAAGGAGAAGATCTTCAAGAACATGTCCAAGCGTGCGGCCGAACTGTTGCGCGACGACCTCGAAGCCAAAGGCCCGGTGCGCGTCAGCGACGTGGAAACCGCGCAGAAAGAAATCCTCACCATTGCCCGTCGCATGGCCGAAGCCGGCGAAATCGTGCTCGGTGGCAAGGGCGGCGAGGAAATGATCTAAGCCCATGGACAAGCATGACGAGTCAGTGACGGATCTGATCCGCGCCCGCGATGTCCGTGGTTTCGAATCCTGGGCACTGCCCAGCTTCGATCCGCCAAAACCGGAACCCGAGCCGGAACCGGAGCCCGAGCCGCCGGAAATGGAAGAAGTGCCGCTGGAAGAAGTCCAGCCACTGACCCTGGAAGAGCTCGAAAGCATCCGTCAGGAGGCTTACAACGAGGGCTTTGGCATCGGCGAGAAAGAGGGTTTTCACAGCGCCACGCTCAAGGTGCGTCAGGAAGCCGAAGTGGCGCTGGCGGCGAAACTGGCCAGCCTCGAGCAACTGATGACCCATCTGTTCGAGCCGATTGCCGAGCAGGACACGCAGATCGAAAAGTCGCTGGTCGACCTCGTGCAACACATCACCAGACAGGTGATCAAGCGCGAATTGGCCATCGATTCCAGCCAGATCGAACACGTCATGCGCGACGCGCTCAAGCTGCTGCCGTTGGGCGTGGACAACGTGCGTCTGTACGTCAATCCGCAGGACTTCGAGCAGGCCAAGGCCTTGCGCGAGCGTCATGAGGAATCCTGGCGCATCGTCGAAGACGACTCGCTTTTGCCGGGCGGTTGCCGGGTTGAAACCGAGCACAGCCGCATCGACGCCAGCATCGAGACCCGCGTGACCCAGGTCATGGCCAAACTGTTCGACCAGTTGCACGAACAGGCTCTGCACCCGGCCGCGCCGGACCTGAGCCTGGACATTCCTGAAGAAAGCCAACTGACGGCTGCGCCGCAAGAGCCGCTCGCGGACACCCCCGATGCGCCTTGAACGCACCAGTTTCGCCAAGCGCCTCAGCACCTATGCCGAAGCCACTGAAATCGCCGGCGCGCCGATTCTCGAAGGCCGCCTGCTGCGCATGGTCGGCCTCACCCTCGAAGCCGAAGGCTTGCGTGCCGCCATGGGCACGCGCTGCCTGGTCATCAATGACGACAGCTATCACCCGTCCCAGGTGGAAGCGGAAGTCATGGGTTTTTCCGGCAGCAAAGTCTTTCTGATGCCGGTCGGCAGCGTCGCCGGCATTGCCCCGGGCGCCCGCGTGGTGCCACTGGCCGAAACCGGGCGCCTGCCGATGGGCATGAGCATGCTCGGTCGTGTACTCGACGGCGCCGGACGCGCGCTTGACGGCAAGGGCGGGATGAAGGCGGAGGACTGGGTGCCGATGGACGGCCCGACGATCAACCCGCTCAATCGCGACCCGATCCACGAACCGCTGGACGTCGGCATCCGTTGCATCAACGGCCTGCTGACGGTCGGGCGTGGTCAGCGTCTGGGCCTGTTCGCCGGTACCGGTGTCGGTAAATCGGTGCTGCTGGGCATGATGACCCGTTTCACCGAGGCCGACATTATCGTCGTCGGTCTGATCGGTGAGCGGGGTCGAGAAGTTAAAGAGTTCATCGAGCACATCCTCGGTGAAGAAGGCCTCAAGCGTTCGGTGGTGGTCGCCTCGCCGGCGGACGATGCGCCGCTGATGCGTCTGCGCGCGGCGATGTACTGCACGCGCATCGCCGAGTATTTCCGCGACAAAGGCAAGAACGTCCTGTTGCTGATGGATTCGCTGACCCGTTTCGCCCAGGCCCAGCGGGAAATCGCTTTGGCCATCGGCGAGCCGCCAGCGACCAAGGGTTATCCGCCTTCGGTGTTCGCCAAACTGCCGAAACTGGTGGAGCGCGCCGGTAACGCGGAGAAGGGCGGGGGTTCGATCACTGCGTTCTACACCGTATTGTCCGAAGGCGATGACCAGCAGGACCCGATTGCCGACTCGGCGCGGGGCGTGCTCGACGGCCACATCGTGTTGTCCCGGCGTCTGGCCGAGGAAGGGCACTACCCGGCCATCGACATCGAAGCGTCGATCAGCCGGGTGATGCCGGCCGTGGTCTCGGCGGAGCACATGCAGCGCGCGCA
Source organism: Pseudomonas sp. PS01299 (assembly GCF_029960145.1). Taxonomy (NCBI): domain Bacteria; kingdom Pseudomonadati; phylum Pseudomonadota; class Gammaproteobacteria; order Pseudomonadales; family Pseudomonadaceae; genus Pseudomonas; species Pseudomonas sp. PS01299. The sequence continues at coordinate 35,636 of NZ_JASCPO010000044.1, forward strand.
GTACTTCAAGCAGCTGTGGTCGCGCTATCAGCAGAGCCGCGATCTGATCAGCGTCGGCGCTTACGTCTCCGGTGGCGACCGCGAGACCGATCTGGCGATCTCGCTGCAACCGCAACTGACCCGCTACCAGCGGCAGGGCCTCAACGACAAGATCAACATGGGCGAGAGCCAGGCTTACCTCGAAACCCTGTTCGCGCCTGCGGCGGGCGGGTAACCGGCCATGGCCGTGAGCCGAGCTGCGCGTCTGGCACCGGTGGTGGAAATGGCCGAACAGGCCGAGAAAACCGCCGTGCAACGCCTGGGTTACTTTCAAGGCCAGGTCAAAGTCGCTGAAAGCAAACTCGCCGACCTCGACGCCTTTCGTCTGGATTATCAGGAACAGTGGATCGTGCGCGGCAGCGACGGGGTTTCCGGGCAATGGCTGCTGGGTTATCACGGCTTCCTCGCGCAACTGGACACCGCGATCGACCAGCAGCGCCAGAGTCTGGTCTGGCACCAGAACAACCTGATCAAGGCGCGCGACGCCTGGCAGCAGGCGTTTGCCAAGGTCGAAGGCCTGCGCAAACTGGTACAGCGCTACCGAGAAGAGGCGCAACGCCTCGAAGACAAGCGCGAGCAGAAGCTGCTGGACGAGTTGTCGCAGCGCTTGCCGCGGCACGATCCGTATTGATGTGCCGCAGCAGTGGTGTTAGAGGATGGTCTGAGTCACTTGTCCAATATTTCGAAATTGAACATTTCGGAAAAGCCCAGAAGCTTGGAGTCACGTATTACGGTGAAGAACGCATGTATCTTTTTGCCCACAATATCCCAATCATTGGCAGTACCGATGAGTCTTAAGAATTCAAACCTATCAGTTGTGAGTGTGCGCGTTTCCGAGGAGGGATAGCCGATGTCGGCTATAAAGTAAATCATAATTAAGTCGCCTTTTTTACCAGGGTAGCTCGCTATAACGCCGGATTTCTCATCTTCGTATTCTGCGTACGTGATGATGGTTGGTGACGCGGTGTTATGCAGGGACGGTTTTCCGAAAAGTTCAACTTTAGGCGATTTCATGATGCAGTCCTTTGACCTGAGCGCAGCAAATTTGCTGCCGCTTGATTAAGGGCTATATCTCTTTCCTCGGTCTACTGTCAGATCTGACAGTGACGACAAGCGGCAGTCGCGGAGTAGCTGCAGGGCCTCGGTGCTCCTGCGCAAATGGGCGCAGTGCTACCGCGAAGAGGCGCAACGCCTCGAAGACAAGCGTGAGCAGAAGCTGCTGGACCAGTTGTCGCAGCGCCTGCCGCGACACAACCCTTTTCAAATTGCCCAAAAACTCCCTGTGGGAGCGGGCTTGCTCGCGAAGGCGTCGTGTCAGTCAACACCTCAGTCAACTGACCGATTGCCTTCGCGAGC
>NZ_JASCPO010000450.1:0-2036 GCF_029960145.1 Pseudomonas sp. PS01299
CAAGTCAGTTGCCTGACACGCCGCTTTCGCGAGCAAGCCCGCTCCCACAGGATTTTCCCCGACTATGGACGAGCAGCGCAGCACGCAACAGATTCACCTGAAGTCATAAAAACCATATCAGGGCGCGGCAGAACGCCGCAGGCAGGACTTGAATCTGATCCGTACAAATGAAAGATTCCTGAGCCTGTTTTGTTTCCAGTGGTGTTTCTACAGTGCAGCTCGTGCCAGACCAGGGTGGCCTGGCAAGACTTTGCAACCGTGGATGAACTGACCATGAGCACAGCAACAATCGGACAGGCGTATAACTACAAGGTCGTCCGCCAATTCGTTATCGCGACGGTTTTCTGGGGTGTTGTCGGCATGGCGATGGGGGTCTGGATCGCCTCGCAACTGGTGTGGCCGGACATGAACCTCGACCTGCCCTGGACCACCTTCGGCCGCTTGCGGCCATTGCACACCAGCCTGGTGATTTTCGGTTTCGCCGGCAGCGCGCAATTCGCCGCCAGTTACTACGCGGTACAGCGCACCTGCCAAGTACGGCTGTATTCGGACAAGCTCGCGGCCTTCACCTTCTGGGGCTGGCAATCGGTGATCGTGATCATGCTGATCACCCTGCCAATGGGCTACACCACCACCAAGGAATACGCCGAGATCGAATTCTCCGGCGCGGTGTGGATGGCGGTGGTCTGGGTCGCGTACGCCATCGTGTTTTTCACCACCGTGGTGCAGCGCAAGACCAAACACATCTATGTCGGCAACTGGTTCTTCGGCGCGTTCATTCTGGTGATCGCCATGCTGCACGTGGTCAATCACCTGTCGATCCCGGTGGACTGGTTCAAATCCTATCCGGTGTATTCCGGGGCCACCGATGCCATGGTGCAGTGGTGGTACGGCCATAACGCGGTGGGTTTCTTCCTGACCACGGGCTTTCTCGGAATGATGTATTACTTCGTGCCGAAACAGGTCAACCGCCCGGTGTATTCGTATCGGTTGTCGATCGTGCATTTCTGGGCGTTGATCACCCTGTACATCTGGGCCGGCCCGCACCACTTGCACTACACCGCACTGCCGGACTGGGCGCAGTCGCTGGGCATGGCGATGTCACTGATCCTGCTGGCGCCGAGCTGGGGCGGGATGATCAACGGCATGATGACCTTGTCCGGTGCCTGGCATAAGTTGCGCACCGACCCGATTCTGCGCTTTCTGGTGCTGTCGCTGGCGTTCTACGGCATGTCGACCTTCGAAGGGCCGATGATGGCGATCAAAACGGTCAACGCCCTCTCCCACTACACCGACTGGACCATCGGCCATGTTCACGCCGGGGCCTTGGGCTGGGTGGCGATGATCACCTTCGGCGCGACGTATCACATGGTGCCGAAAGTCTTTGGCCGCGAGCAGATGTACAGCACGCCGCTGATTAACCTGCACTTCTGGCTGGCGACCATCGGCACCGTGTTGTACATCGCGTCGATGTGGGTCAACGGCATCACTCAGGGCCTGATGTGGCGAGCGATCAACGAGGACGGCACGCTGACCTACTCCTTCGTCGAAGCGCTGCAGGCCAGTCATCCGGGGTTCATCGTGCGCTTTGCCGGCGGGGTGTTCTTCCTCAGCGGCATGCTGCTGATGGCCTATAACGTCTGGCGCACGGTGCGGGTCGCCGACGTGGCGCTGGCACGCAGCCAGGCGCAGATCGCCTGAGGCAGGGAGCCGCAGAGGATGGATATTTTCTTGAATGTGCTGGGGGTGGTGTTTCTGTGGCTGGCGGTGGAGTACTGCCTGCGCCACCAGACGGCGGAAAGCCTCGACGATGCGAGCATGGTGCCGTTTGCTGATGATCCGGAGGTGGCACTGCGAGTGGAGCTGGCGACGGGGAAAACCGTGAAGGCGGTGGCGCCGGAAGAGGCGAAGCCGGGCTGGGTCAACCTCAAGATGTAGAATCACCCTCAATCCACTGTGGGAGCGGGCTTGCTCGCGAAAGCGGTCTATCAGTCGCCATCAATGTCGAATGGGCTGCCGCCTTCGCGAGCAAGCCC
>NZ_JASCPO010000451.1:0-2028 GCF_029960145.1 Pseudomonas sp. PS01299
TTTTTTTTTGCCTTTAATCAAAAATCTTGGGCGCCGTCGGGCAGCTCCTACAGGGAGTTGTTCGAAGCGGGCATTTCAGTGTTGGGCTTTGTGATCCAGCGCGGCGTAGAAGTTGGCGCTCTGTTGCAGGTATTTCTGGGTGTAGCTCTGGGTGTGGGATTTTTTGCCGGCTATTTCAACGTTGGCACTGGCTGGCAACGCAACGGTGGCGGAGATGGCGGAAGCGGCGATGATCGAGAAGAGATTGAAGTTCATGGCGGTAACCCTCGTGTTCGGTTGGCTTGCTTTGCCCGGTTGGGCCGTGGAGCAAACTTAACGCTCGAGGGTTGATCGCTTGAAATGCTTTGTAGCATTACCGGATATCAGCGCGATTAATACAACGAGACAGGCCCCGTGAACCGGGGCCTGTGGCTTATTGTCGCACTAGAAACTTCAGATCGCTGGGGGCGTCCATCGGCAGTTTTTGCACGGTTTTGCCGAGCAGACCGGTCTTGGCATCGCGCTCGACGACGACAATTTCGTTGCTCTTCTGGTTGGCAATCAGCAGGAACTTGCCACTCGGATCGAGGCTGAACTCACGCGGGTGATCGCCTTCTACCGAACGCTTTTGCAGCTCTTTGAGCTGCCCGGTCGCCGGATCGATGCTGAACACCAGCAGTTGATTGGCGGTGCCACGGTTGCTGACGTAGAGGAACTTGCCATCGGCCGAGGCATGCAGCGCGGCGGCGGCTTTGTCCGAGGTCGGCTGACCGGCGGCCAGATCGACCATTTGCGTCTGGGTCAGCACGCCGTCGTGGTAGTCGAACACCGCGACCTGCGCGCTCATTTCCATGGTCAGCCAGGCATGCTTGCCGTCGGCACTGAACAGCAGATGACGCGGGCCGCTGCCGGCCGGCAGGCTCACCGAAGCGGTTTTCGCCGGGGTCAACGGCAAGTCCGGATTGGCCTTCGGGTCGAATTTGTAAATGAAGACCTTATCCGCCCCGAGGTCGTTGGAGAACACATAGCGGCCGTCCGGCGAGGACACCGTCGAGTGCACGTGGTTCGAGGCCTGACGCTCCGGATTGACCCGGCTCGCCGGGTGCGCGCTCATCTGCACCACGGGTTTGAGCTTGCCATCGGCGCCGACCGGCAACACCGCGAGGGTGCCACCCGGATCTTCGACCACCGAATAGTTGCTGACGAACAGATGGCTGGCATCGCCGCTGAGGCTCGAATGGGTCGGCTCGTTGCCCAGGCTCTGCACTTGATTGATCAGGGTCAGAGTGTGGGTCTTCGGATCGATCGAGTAGCTGCTGACGCGGCCCACCGGGTCTTTCTGGCCGGGGCCGTTTTCGTTGACCACGAACAGATGCTTCTGGTCTTTGGACAAGGTCAGCCACGACGGGTTTTCGCTCTTCATCACTTGCAGCGGCTTGGCAGCGATCTGTCCGGTGGCGCTATCGAAATTCATTCGATAGATGCCCTGGCTGGTGCCGGCGGTGTAGGAGCCCACCAGCAATTGATAGGTCTCGGCGCTGGCACTGGACAGGCCCATCGCACCGACGCTGCCGGCCATCAGCAGTGGCCAGAATTTACGCATGTTCATTGATCATCTTCCTCGTCGTCGCTGCTGCTGACTACGTCGCCGACGCAGACCAAACGGTGCTCGCCGGTGGTCTTGGTGTCGCTGGCGTAGCCAATGATCAGCCAGCTCTGCAGCTCTTCATCAAACGTCGCCGCCGTAACCTGCGCCGGGGTGAACTCCCAATGCTTGGCCGTGCGGCCATCGATACATTCGATGTGCAGGTTGTCGTCTTCGTCGAGGGCGAATTCGAAGGCATGCAAGCCATCGATTTCGACCATGCCGCAGTGTTCGAGGGCGTTGAGAAGGGTTTGGGCAGTCATGGCAAACAGTCTTTCTTAGGAGGGAAAGGGCCAATGATAGCTCATTGTCGCTGGAGATCCCTGTGGGAGCGGGCTTGCTCGCGAAAGCGGTGTGTCAGGCAATCAATCACTGACTGAAAGAATGCCTTCGCGAGCAAGCCC
>NZ_JASCPO010000452.1:0-2005 GCF_029960145.1 Pseudomonas sp. PS01299
AGCTTGCTCCCGCTGGACTGCGCAGCAGTCCCCAAAAAGGGCCGCTTCGCGCCCCAGCGGGAGCAAGCTCCCTCGCCACAAAAGGTGTGTGCCCTCTGGAAACTGAACGTTTCACCCCCGCCTTCGGCCTCGGCAATCCGCACCTGCAAACCTTGTGGGGGCCGCTGTGGCGCAAAACCGTCCACCTTGATCGCGAGCGGGAACGCCTGTGGCTGGATGACGGCGACTTCCTCGACCTCGACTGGCATGGCCCGCACAGCGCCGAGGCGCCGTTGGTGCTGGTGTTGCATGGGCTGACCGGTTCTTCCAATTCGCCTTACATCGCCGGGATTCAGGCAGCACTCGCCGCGCAAGGCTGGGCCAGTGTCGCGCTGAACTGGCGCGGTTGCTCCGGCGAACCCAACCTGCTGCCGCGCAGTTACCACTCCGGCGCCAGCGAAGACCTCGCCGAAGCCATCAGACACCTGCGCGCCAAGCGCCCGCTGGCGCCGCTGTATGCGGTCGGTTATTCCCTCGGCGGCAATGTGTTGCTCAAGCATCTGGGCGAGACCGGCAGCGACAGCGGCGTGCTCGGTGCAGTGGCGGTGTCGGTGCCGTTTCGTCTTGATCAGTGTGCAGACCGCATTGGCAAGGGATTTTCCAAGGTTTATCAGGCGCACTTCATGCGCGAGATGGTCGCCTACATCAAGAACAAGCAACGCCAGTTCCAGCATGACGGACGCGAGGATGGCCTGGCGGCTCTGGCGGCGCTCGGCTCGCTGGAGAACATGCGCACCTTCTGGGACTTCGATGGCCGGGTCACCGCGCCGCTGCACGGCTTTACCGATGCCGAGGATTACTATCGCCGGGCGTCGAGTCGCTACTTTCTCGGCGAAATCCGCACCCCGACCCTGATCATTCAGGCCGCTGACGATCCGTTCGTGTTCCCCCACAGCTTGCCGACGGCCGAAGAGCTGTCCGCCAGCACCCGGTTCGAGCTGCAGGCCAAGGGTGGGCATGTCGGGTTTGTCGATGGCACGTTGCGCCAGCCCGGTTACTACCTGGAACGGCGCATCCCGCAATGGTTGGCCCGTGTGACGTCATGAGCGACCAGGGCGAGTCGATCCGCTTCTGGCAAACCGCACCGCTGGCCGGGGTCGAGTTGCTGTCGGCGCGCTACATCGAGCATCGCTTCGCCCCGCACGTCCACGACTGTTATGTGATCGGCATGATCATGGCCGGTGCCCAGCGTTATCGCTATCGCGGTGCCGAACACCTGGCCGGCAGCGGCACGCTGGTGCTGATCAACCCGGACGAATTGCACACCGGGCACAAGGGCACCGAGGACGGCTGGCTGTACCGGGCGTTTTATCCCGATACCGGACAGATCGTTTCACTGCTCGAAGAACTGGAACTGCCCACCGCGCCGATGCCGGCCTTCGGCGCAACGCTGTACCGCGACCCGGATCTGGTCAACGGTTTCTGTCAGTTGCATCGCTTGCTGGAAAGCCCCGCCACCGCGCTGCAACAGCAAACGGTATGGCGCGAGATGATGATGCTGCTGTTGCAGCGGCATGCGGCGGTGCAGATCAACGGCAAACCGGGAAAAGAACACCGCGCGGTGGTGATGGCCAAGGAGCTGCTACATGCGCAACTCGCTGCGCCGCCATCGTTGGAAGAACTGGCGGCTGCGGTCAACCTGTCGCCCTTCCACTTCGCCCGGGTGTTCCGCCGCGCCACCGGCATGCCGCCACACACCTGGCTGATGCAGCAGCGCATCGCCACGGCCCGGGGTTTATTGCAGCACGGTTGCCTGCCGGTGGAAGTCGCCATGCAACTGGGCTTTGCCGATCAGAGTCATCTGAGCCGGCAGTTCAAGCAGGTGTATGGCGTGGGGCCGGCAGCGTATCGCAGTGCCCGACAATCTATCGGTGACGATTAACCCCTGTGGGAGCGGGCTTGCTCGCGAAAGCGGTGTTTCAGCACACATCATGGTTGACTGACACACCGCTTTCGCGAGCAAGCC
>NZ_JASCPO010000453.1:0-1986 GCF_029960145.1 Pseudomonas sp. PS01299
CGCGAAAGCGGTGGGTCAAATGCAGATTTTTAGATGACACACCGCTTTCGCGAGCAAGCCCGCTCCCACAGGGAGTAATGTGGATCAGCGGGCGGCTACGCGTTTTTTCAAATAGTTCATGATGACTTTTTCATCTTCCGGTTTATCCGGACGCGGCAGCTGTTGCGGCCAGGACTTCTGGCTCAGCAGTTTTTTCTGCTGGCTCTCGTCCCAACGCAGAATTTCCCGCGAGGCGCATTCCCACCATTCGTGTCGGCAAACGCTGTAGTACGGATCTTCCGGCGCGGCGCTGCCGTACAGCAGATCACGACCGACCTTGCGCAGGGCACCTTTCTGGTGGCGCAGCTTCCATTTGATTTTCAATCGGCGCCAGGCCGAGGGGAACGGCTTGACCCGTGGCACATCGCTGCACAGATCCACCAGGCGCTGGCTGAACTGCTCGCCGTGCTGGGAGAAGAAGTACGTCTGCATCGCGTGGAAGAAACGTTTTTCCGCGAAGTAGTGGTAGACGTGTTTGCGCGCTTCCACCACCTGACGCTCGCGCATGGCATACGACAGGGCGATCTGTTCGATGGTGTGGATTTCGAAGCCGCCGAGTGTCCACTCATCAATCAGGCGGATCGACTCTTCGAACAGCGCTGAGTCGCTGTCGGTCACGCCACACAAGCCGCTGTTGTAGAGCTTGAAACCGTTATCCGGCGTCACGCCGTGGCTGCGCAGGTCGCGACCGAGTTTTTGATAGTCGGGACGCTGGTGCACATCTTTCCAGTCGTACTCGAAGCGATCCATCACTGAGCGATTCGGCTCGATGAATTTGAACAGTTGGCTCGGGTGGCGGGTGAACAGGGTGTCGGTGTCGACGAACAGGGTTTTTTCCGCCCACTGCATGCCCGCGGCGATGGCGCAGGCCTTGCGGCGGTGGTGATAGCCGTGGGTGCCTTGCCAGCGGGTCAGGGTCGCTTCGTCCAGCAACACCGTGTCGACCGGCCAGCCCGCATAGTCATTGGGGCGATCAGTGAGAATGCGGATCGCCGGTCGCTCGCCGTTTTTAGCCTGGGACAGTACGGTCAGGATGCTGAACTTGGCTTCGCGGCGGTACACATCCTGATTGCCGTAAACCAGGTAAAGCAGTTGATGACGAACTTTCGTGAGGGGGGTTACCCGGGAATCAATACAACTCATCCGAAAACAGAATCCTTGTCCAAAAGAAAACAGCGCCGCCACTCAGGCAGCGCTTAAAACGGTGCCGGGCATTCGAAGCGCAAACGCTCGCCGGTTTGCGGGTGGGTGAAGCTCAGCATGCTGGCGTGCAGGCACAGACGCGGCCAGGCCGCCAAGGCCCGCTCATGGGCGTACAGCCCGTCGCCCAGCAGCGGGTGACCGATGGACAGCATGTGCACACGCAACTGGTGCGAGCGACCGGTGATTGGCGTCAGTTCGACGCGGCACCAGTCGCCGCAACGTTCCAGTACGCGCCAGAAGGTCAGCGCATGCTTGCCGAATTCGTGGTCGACCACGTGCCGCGGTTTGGTCGGCGGATCGTAGCGCAACGGCAGGTCGATGCTGCCGCTGTCCAGTTCCGGCTGACCCCAGCAGAGCGCAGTGTAGGCTTTCTCTGTTTCACGATCGTGAAACTGCCGCGACAGTTCGCGGTGAGTATCCGCGTCACGGGCCAGCAGAATGATGCCGGAGGTTTCCCAGTCCAGGCGATGGACGATGCGCGCTTCCGGGTAGCCGTTTTCCTGCAGGCGGGTGATCAGGCAGTCCTTGTTGTCGTCGGCGCGACCGGGCACCGAGAGCAGCAACGTCGGTTTGTCGACCACCAGTACGGCGGCGTCCTGATGGATGATGCGGATGTTGGACAACGGCATTAAAACAGCCTCGTAACAAATGCCAACGGCGGCTCAGGGCCATTCCGCGATGGGAATGGCCCTGAGCCGCCGTCGTTCCTGCCGGATCGACTCAGCGATCGGGCAGGGTGATGTT
>NZ_JASCPO010000454.1:0-1965 GCF_029960145.1 Pseudomonas sp. PS01299
CGAAGGGGCCGTGTCAGTCACGATCATTGTTGGATGACCCACCGCTTTCGCGAGCAAGCCCGCTCCCACAGGGGAAGGTGTTGGTTCTCGAATATTCATTTCACGGCACCGAACGACAAGCCGCGCACCAGTTGCTTCTGGCTGATCCAGCCGAAGATCAGGATCGGCGCACAGGCCAGGGTCGAGACTGCCGACAACTTGGCCCAGAACAAGCCTTCAGGGCTTGAGTACGAGGCGATCAGCGCGGTCAGCGGCGCGGCTTTCGACGAGGTCAGATTCAGCGACCAGAACGCTTCGTTCCAGCACAGAATCAGCGACAGCAGCACGGTCGAGGCGAGGCCGCCCTTGGCGATCGGCAGCAGCACGCGGACCATTTCCTGCCACAGCGTGGCGCCGTCGAGGCGGGCGGCTTCGAGGATGTCTTTGGGGATGTCCTTGAAGTAGGTGTAAATCATCCAGACCACGATCGGCAGGTTGATCAGGGTGTAGATCACGATCAACGCGATGCGCGTGTCGAGCAGGCCGAAACTCTTGGCCAGCAGGTAGATCGGCATCAGCACGCCCACCGGCGGCAGCATCTTGGTCGAGAGCATCCACAGCAGCGTGCCCTTGGTGCGCTGGGTTTCGTAGAACGCCATCGAGTAAGCGGCAGGCACCGCGATCAGCAGGCACAGCGCCGTGGCACTGAAGGAAATCACCACCGAGTTCCAGGCGAAACTGAAGTAGTCGCTGCGCTCGTTGATGTGCAGGTAGTTCTCCAGCGTTGGCGTGAAGATGAACTGCGGCGGCGTGGCGAAGGCGTCGATTTCGGTTTTGAAACTGGTCATCACCATCCAGAAGATCGGGAAGAAAATCACGATCGCGATGGCCCAGGCCAGGGTGCCGAGCAGCAGGCTTTGCAGCCGGCGGGATTGTTGAAGAGTCATGGCGGGCCTCAGGCTTTGTCAGTCAGGTTTTTGCCGATCATCCGCACCAGAATGATCGCGGCGATGTTGGCGATGACCACGGCAATCAAGCCGCCCGCCGAGGCCATGCCGACGTCGAACTGCACCAGCGCCTGGTTGTAGATCAGGTAGGCGAGGTTGGTCGAGGCGTAGCCGGGGCCGCCGTTGGTGGTGGTGAAAATCTCGGCGAACACCGACAGCAGGAAGATCGTTTCGATCATCACCACCACCGCAATCGGCCGCGCCAGGTGCGGCAGGGTCAGGTGCCAGAAGATCGCGACGGGGCCGGCACCATCGAGACGCGCGGCTTCCTTCTGTTCCTGGTCGAGGGACTGCATGGCGGTCATCAGGATCAGGATCGCGAAGGGCAGCCATTGCCACGAAACAATGATGATGATCGACAGCAGCGGGTAATGCGCCAGCCAGTCCACCGGCTCGGCGCCGAACAGCCGCCAGACGTAGGCGAGGATTCCCGACACCGGATGGAAAATCAGGTTCTTCCAGATCAGCGCACCGACGGTGGGCATGATGAAGAACGGCGAGATCAGCATCACCCGCACGATGCCGCGTCCGAGAAATTCGCTGGCCTCAAGCAACGCGCTGATCAACACCCCGAACACCACACTGATCAGCAGCACGCTGCCCACCAGCAACAGGGTGTTGGTGGCGCCGGGCAGGAACCCGGAGTCGGTGAGGAAATAGCTGAAGTTCTCCAGCCCGACGAATTCGTTCACCCCCGGATCGAGCAGGTTGTAGCGAATCATCGAGAAGTAAATAGTCATGCCCAACGGCACGATCATCCACAGCAGCAACAGGGCCACCGAAGGGCTGACCAGAAACCAGCCGGGATTGCGTACGCGGACTTTGCGCTGGGGTTGCGACAAGTCGAGGTGGGCTTTGGCAGTTGAAGTATTCATGGTGATCACAACCGAGTCATACAGACCTATGGAGATCCCATGTGGGAGCGGGCTTGCTCGCGAAGGCGTCGTGTCAGTCAATACACATGACACTGACCCACCGC
>NZ_JASCPO010000455.1:0-1954 GCF_029960145.1 Pseudomonas sp. PS01299
GGGCTTGCTCGCGAATGCGGTGGATCATTCAACATTGATGTCGACTGACACGACGCCTTCGCGAGCAAGCCCGCTCCCACAAGGAGAACCAGGGTGACAGGAGGAATGATGAGTAACGAAAAGTACGAAAAAGGCCTGAAGATCCGCACCCAGGTGCTGGGCGAAGCCTATGTGCAGCGCTCCATCGACAACGCCGACGACTTCACCCGCCCGCTGCAGGAAATGGTCACCGAATACTGCTGGGGCCACGTCTGGGGGCGTGAGGGTTTGTCGCTCAAGGAGCGCAGCATGATCAACCTGGCGATGATCTCGGCGCTCAACCGTCCGCATGAACTCAAGCTGCATGTGCGCGGCGCCTTGCGTAACGGCCTGAGTCGTGAGCAAATACGCGAAATTCTGCTTCAGGTCGGTATTTATTGCGGCGTCCCGGCAGCCGTGGACAGTTTCCGGCTCGCCCGTGAAGCCTTCGCCGAAGCCGACGCCGAGGCCTCCAGTTAACCCCTCGGCTGTTTTGATGCCCGTCTGGCATGGACAGCCACAGTAAAGAGCGGACCCCATGAAACGCCAGCCACTCGACGACAGCTTCAAGGTCAATCGCAACCCCGTTACCCTGCGCGAAATCGTGCTGGATAAACTGCGTAGCGCGATCATGAATTTCCAGCTCATGCCCGGCGATCGTCTGGTGGAGCGCGATCTGTGCGATCGCCTCGGTGTCAGCCGCACATCGGTGCGCGAAGCGCTGCGTCACCTGGAGTCTGAAGGCCTGGTCGAGTTCGCCGATGCCAAAGGCCCACGGGTGGCGATCATCACCCTCGCCGATGCAGTCGACATCTACGAGCTGCGCTGCGTGCTCGAAGGTCTGATCGTCCAGCTGTTCACCCTGCGTGCCAAGGCCAAGGACATCAAGGCCCTGGAAAAAGCCCTCGACGAGAACCGCAAGGCGCTCAAGGACGGCGAACTGCAACAGGTAATCGACTCGGTACAGGGCTTCTACGACGTGCTGCTCGAAGGCTCGGGCAACCATGTGGCGGCCACGCAGTTGCGCCAGTTGCAGGCGCGCATCAGCTACCTGCGGGCGACCTCGGTGTCCCAGGAAAACCGGCGCGGCGCGAGTAACCACGAGATGGAAAAAATGGTTGAGGCGATCAAGAGCGGCGATCCACTGGCGGCGCATCAGGCCTGTGTCGATCACGTACGCGCCGCTGCGGCCGTGGCCCTCGATTATCTCAAGCGCAAACAGGAAGAGACCGGCGCCACGCCGAACATCACTCTGCCGATCGCGCTGAAAGAACCGCGCATAGGTCACTGACATGTTCAGCCCGAGCTTTTGCCCGAAATGCGGTGGCCCTGACCTCGGTCAGCAGGTACCGCCGGGCGATACGCACGAGCGCCTGATGTGCCGCGGCTGCGGCTACATCCACTACATCAATCCGAAAATCATCGCCGGCTGCATCATTGAGCAGGACGGCAAATACCTCTTGTGCCAACGGGCGATCCCACCGCGCCCGGGCACCTGGACGCTGCCGGCCGGCTTCATGGAAAGCGGTGAAACCACCGAGCAGGCGGCGCTGCGTGAAGTCTGGGAAGAAAGCGGCGTGCGCGCGGAAATCGTCTCGCCCTATTCGATTTTCAGCGTGCCGAAGATCAGCGAGGTGTACATCACCTTCCGCGCAATCGCGCTGGAGATCACCGGGCAGTTCGGCCCTGAGACCCTCGACTACAAGTTCTTTGCCCCTGAAGACATTCCGTGGGAGCAGATCTATTACCCGGCGATCCGGCAGATTCTCGAGCGTTACATCGAGGAGCGTCAGGCCGGGGTGTATGGGATCTACATGGGCAATGATGACAGCGGCAAGATCCACTTCATCCGCTGAGGATCACCTTCGCCCCTGTGGGAGCGGGCTTGCTCGCGAAGGCGGTGTGTCAGTCGATAGAAATGTTGAATGATTGACCG
>NZ_JASCPO010000456.1:0-1932 GCF_029960145.1 Pseudomonas sp. PS01299
GCTCGCGATAACGGTGTATCAGCCGACATCATTGTTGAATGACACACCGCTATCGCGAGCAGGCTCACTCCTACAAGGGAATTTGCGCGATATGCGAGCTATTGCGCAGCCGTCATGGCTGGCCGGCACCCGCGAAACACATCCAGCCCCGGCTGATACAGCGCGGTCTTCACCTCGAACAACCCCAGCACTGAATGAAACAGGTTGTCATGGCTCAGATCCGGCTGCCCGGTCTTGCCTTGCAGGCAATCGCGATCAATCCCCAGTTGCGCCAGAGTGTTGCTGCCAAACCACATCACCATCGGCACATGCGTCTGCGCTTCTGGCGCCAACGCATAGGGCGCCGCGTGCAGGTACAGGCCGTTTTCACCCAGCGATTCGCCGTGGTCGGAGACGTACAGCATCGAGGTATCCAGCGTGTCCTGATTGCGCTTGAGCAACTCGATGACCTTGGCGAGGAAGTGGTCGGTGTAGAGGATCGTGTTGTCGTACACGTTCACCAGTTCATCGCGGCTGCAACTGCCCAACTGATTGGTGTGGCAGATCGGCTTGAAGCGTTCGAGCGCTTGCGGATAACGCTCGTAGTATTCCGGGCCGTGGCTGCCGTCGGCGTGCAGGACGATGATCGCGTGGCCCTTGAGGCTGTCGATGTAGCTTTGCAGGTCGGCCAGCAGCGCCTCATCGAGGCAGTTGTTGCCGTCGCAGAACGGCCCCGGCTGGTTCTTCGCGATGTCGCGGTGCGGCACGCGCAGGCAGGTGCCTTTGCAGTCGCTGTTGTTGTCCAGCCACAGCACTTGCACGCCGGCGCGTTGCAGGATATCCAGCAGGCCTTCGTAGGTTTTGCCTTTCTTGTCGCTGTAGTCCTCACGCGGGAACATCGAGAACATGCACGGCACCGACACTGCCGTGGACGTGCCGCAGGAGTGCACCTGGGTGAAGTTGAGGATGTCCAGTTTGCTCAGCTCGGGATTGGTCTCGCGCGCATAGCCGTTCAGCGAAAAGTGATCGGCGCGGGCGGTTTCGCCGACCACAAACACCATCAGCGACTTCTTCTCGCGGCTGGCGGCTTTCGCGCTCATCACCGCGTCTTCACCGATGGCCTGCACCACAAAGTGCTTTTTGATGCCCAGGCGCTGCTTGGTGTACTTGCTGATGGCGTAGATGTAATTGGTCGGGTTGATGAAGTGGGTGAGCTTGTCTTCTTCGCGGAAGATCGGCGCATAGGTCGAATAGAACGCGCCCACCGAGGCGCCGATCACCAGCACGCAAGCGGCAATCACCAGCAGCTTGTTGAGCAGGCCGCGAAAGAACGGTCGATAACGCACCGGCCAGCGCCAGATCAACACCGCCGGCAGCACGCCGAGCAGCAACACGTAAGCCAGCAGCTTGCCGTTGAACAGCGCAGCGGCTTCGCCCGGGTTGGTTTCGAAGACGTTCTGGATCATCACCGTGTCGATGGTGATCCCGTATTCGTTCATGAAATACGCAGCGCAGGCCGAGAGCAGGGCCACCACAGTCAGCGCCGGTTTCAGCGTCCAGCGAAATGACACCAGGGTCAGCAGCAGGGTGATCGCCGCCCACAGGAACAGGCCGAACGAAGCGAAAAACGCCAGTTTGTGTGCACCTTGCAGGGTGATCAGCGTACCCAGCGCCTTCCAGGTCGCCAGGTTGTACAGCGCCACCAGTGCCAGGGAAAACAGCAACACCAGCCGGGTGGAAGTGATGGACGGTAAACGCAGTCCTTTGCCCAAAGCCATTACAGACATTCCTCTAGCAGAATAGAAAACACACGCGGTTACGCGCGTAACTGTAGAAGAACATTGGTAAAAAATTTGTAAACATCTCGTAACAAACAATCAGGTCAACGCAAAACCCTGTAGGAGTGAGCCTGCTCGCGATAGCGGTGGGTCGGCCGACATCGTTGTTGAATGC
>NZ_JASCPO010000457.1:0-1924 GCF_029960145.1 Pseudomonas sp. PS01299
CGCGATAGCGGTGTGTCAGCTGACATTTGCGCTACTGACACACCGCTATCGCGAGCAGGCTCACTCCTACAGGGAACAACGCCACATTCGCGGACTCGGGGATTCTCGACTAAGGTTACCCCCTCATCGGATTGAGCCCCTGCCAGCTTCACCGGGCTCTTGATCAAGGAGAGACTGATGACGTCGCGTCGCAACATCGAACAGACTTATCGCACCTGGTCCAGCCCGATTCTGCTGGAGCTGAAAAAGCGCGAACACCAAATGGCGCCGGTCGAGCGTCAGGCGCTGGAGAATGTTTTGGTCGAACGACGGTTGCTGGATGTCGGCAACCCCAACGGCCCCGACCGACGCCAGGGCACAGCGGGCAAGAATGACCGGCCCGGCTGATCACTTTACTCAACTGAACAAAAACCTGTGGGAGCTGGCTTGCCAGCGATGACGGACTTTCAGTTAATCCAGTGTCGACTGGTCCACCGCCATCGCTGGCGAGCCAGCTCCCACAGGTCACGCCGCGTTTTCAGGCCGCGCGCTGCCCCTCCGCCACCATCGCCGAAGCCGCCAGCATCGCCCGCAACAACACCGCACACCCGGCCGCCAGATCATCCGGCGCGGCATTCTCGATTTCGTTGTGGCTGATCCCGCCTTCGCACGGTACGAAGATCATCCCCGCAGGACCGAGTTCGGCGAGGAAGATCGCGTCATGCCCGGCGCCGCTGACGATGTCCATGTGCGACAGGCCAAGGCCTTTTGCCGCGCCGCGTACCGCCTCGACGCAGCCCTTTTCGAAGTACAGCGGCGGAAAGTCTGCAGTCGGGGTCAGCTCATAGGTCAGGCCGTGTTCCTCGCAGGTGGCGTCGATGACCTGCTTCACCTCGGCGATCATTGAGTCCAGCCGCTCCGGTTGCAGATGCCGGAAGTCGAGGGTCATGCGCACTTCGCCGGGGATGACGTTGCGCGAGCCGGGGTAGGCTTGCAGGCAACCGACCGTGCCGCAGGCGTGGGGTTGATGGCCGAGGGCGGCGCGGTTGACCGCACCAACGATGACCGAGGCGCCGACCAGCGCGTCCTTGCGCAGGTGCATCGGCGTTGGCCCGGCGTGGGCTTCGACGCCGCGCAACTTCAGGTCGAACCACTTCTGCCCGAGTGCGCCGAGTACCACACCGATGGTTTTCTGTTCGTCTTCGAGGATCGGGCCTTGTTCGATGTGCGCTTCAAAATAGGCGCCGACCTTGTGCCCGCTGACCTTGCGTGAACCGGCATAGCCGATGGCATTCAGGGCTTCGCCGACGGTGACGCCGTCGGCATCGACCTTGGCCAGAGTTTCTTCAAGGGTGAATTTCTCGGCGAACACGCCGGAACCCATCATGCACGGAGCAAAGCGCGAGCCTTCTTCGTTGGTCCAGACCACCACTTCCAGCGGTGCTTCGGTTTCCACGCCGAGGTCATTGAGGGTACGCAGCACCTCGACGCCGGCGAGCACGCCGAAGCAGCCGTCGAATTTGCCGCCGGTGGGTTGGGTGTCGATGTGGCTACCGGTCATCACCGGCGGCAGGTTCGGGTTACGCCCGGGACGGCGGGCGAAGATGTTGCCGACTTCATCCACCGTGACGCTGCACCCGGCGTCCTTGCACCACTGCACGAACAGGTCACGGGCCTGACGGTCGAGGTCGGTCAGGGCCAGACGACAGACCCCGCCCTTGACCGTGGCACCGAGCTTGGCCAGTTCCATGAGCGAGGCCCAGAGGCGGTCGCGGTTGATGTGCTGATGGGTGGATTGCAGAACGTCTACGGCTGCGTTCATGTTGATCTCCTCAGGCAGTTTTTTTACGAGTTTCTTCAGGCAGTTCTTGTGTGTATTTGAGACCGTCTTCGCGAGCAAGCCCGCTCCCACATTTGGAATGCGTTCACCCTGTGGGAGCGGGCT
>NZ_JASCPO010000458.1:0-1908 GCF_029960145.1 Pseudomonas sp. PS01299
GGGCTTGCTCGCGAATGCTGAGTGTCAGGCGACAAATTTGTATCTGATACACCGCATTCGCGAGCAAGCCCGCTCCCACATTTGATTGTGTCAGGCCTGCTTTTCGCGGAGCTCCTCGATACTGATCTCACGCATCCGAAATTTCTGGATCTTGCCCGTCACCGTCATCGGAAACTCCTCCACAAACTTGAAGTAACGCGGCGTCTTGAAGTGGGCGATGCGCTCCTTGCACCAGGTTTGCAGTTCCAGTTCCGAGGCACTGTGGCCGGGATGGAATTTGATCCAGGCGACAATCTCCTCGCCGTAACGCGAGCACGGAATGCCGATCACTTGTACGTCCGCCACCGCCGGGTGGGTGAAGAAAAACTCTTCCAGCTCACGCGGATAAACGTTCTCGCCACCACGGATGATCATGTCCTTGTTGCGCCCGGCGATGTTCACGTAACCCTCATCGTTCATGCTCGCCAGATCGCCGGTGTGCATCCAGCCGGCCTCGTCGATGGCTTCGGCCGTGGCTTGCGGGTTGCTCCAGTAACCGAGCATCACACTGTAACCGCGGGTGCACAGCTCACCGATGGTGCCGCGCGGCACCAGGTTGCCCGCCTCGTCGATGATTTTGCTTTCCAGTTGCGGCTGGGTGCGGCCGACGGTGGTGACGCGCAGTTCCAGCTCATCGTTCGGCCCGGTCTGCAGCGACACCGGACTGGTCTCGGTCATGCCGTAGGCAATCTGCACTTCGCTCATGTGCATCTCGCTGATGACCCGGCGCATTACCTCGATCGGGCAAGTGGCGCCGGCCATGATCCCGGTGCGCAGGGTCGACAAGTCGAACTCGGCCCGCTGCGGCTGATCGAGCATGGCGATGAACATGGTTGGCACACCGTACAGGCCGGTGGCTTGTTCTTCGGCGACAGTTTGCAGGGTCAGCAGCGGGTCGAACGCGTCGTTGGGATAAATCATGGTGCTGGCGTGGGTGATGCAGCCGAGGTTGCCCATGACCATGCCGAAGCAGTGATACAGCGGCACGGGGATCACCAGGCGGTCGCTCGGGGTCAGGCCGATGCTTTCGCCGACCATGTAACCGTTGTTGAGGATGTTGTAGTGACTGAGGGTCGCGCCCTTGGGGAAACCGGTGGTGCCGGAGGTGTACTGGATGTTCACCGGTTGATCGAAGTGCAGACTGTCGCTGCGTTCACGCAGTTGTTCGGGCGAAACTCTGCTCGCCAGATCGGCCAGTTGCGACCACGGCAGGAAGCCCGACGGTGGCTGTGCGTCGAGGCTGATCACCCCGCGCAAATCCGCCAGACGTTCGCTGCACAAATGGCCGATGGATTGCTCTGCGAGTTCCGGTACCAGCCCTTGCAGCATGGCGTGGTAGTTGGAGGACTTGAAAGCGCCGGCGCACACCAGCCACTGGCAACCGGACTGCTTGAGCACGTATTCCAGTTCGGAGCTGCGGTAGGCCGGGTTGATGTTGACCAGGATCACGCCGAGCTTCGCCGTGGCGATTTGCGTGATGCACCACTGTGCACAGTTCGGCGCCCAGATACCGAGCCGATCTCCCGCCTGCAAACCCAGCGCCAGCAAGGCTCTGGCGTGCAGGTCGACGCTATCGGCCAGTTGCTGCCAGGTATAACGCAACTGCTGATGCCTTACGACCAGCGCCTCGCCGTGTGGGTGTTGCGCGACAGTCTGATCGAACTTCTGCCCGATGGTCATCGCCAGCAAGGCTTTTTCCTGGGAGCCTCGGGTATAGCTGCGCTGCGGGTTTGCACTGGGTTGATCCATGATGACCCCTATTGTCTTTATTAGTGGGTTTACCGGGATTTTGCTTCGGGTGGGAGCGGGCTTGCTCGCGAATGGGGAGGATCAGTCGCCAGATGTATAGGCTGACACACTGCATTCGCG
>NZ_JASCPO010000459.1:0-1797 GCF_029960145.1 Pseudomonas sp. PS01299
AGCAAGCCCGCTCCCACATTGGGTCTCCACTGGGCAGAAATTTCTGCCTGGCGCAGATCCCCTGTGGGAGCGGGCTTGCTCGCGAAGAGGCCGGTACAGGCAGCGCAAAACTCAAGTCGGACAGGTCGCCTTGCCGTTATCCAGCCCCTGCTTGTAGCTGTGGCTCTGCAAACTGGCCTTGCCGTTGTGCCAGGTCAGGGTCAGCACGTACAGCGAATCGAAATCGCCCGACGCCCAGTCGTCGGTGATGGTCTGCTTTTCGCCGACGGCCTTGCCGGCAACCTTGTTGATCAGTTCCGGCAAATAGCCGTGCGACCATGCGGTGTAGATCGTCGCGTTGTGGTACTTGTCCTCGGTCAGCTCGCGCGCCAGATCACTGGTGTCGTTGGCGGAGAACTCGATGTTCACCGGCAGGCCGAGCTTGATCGCAGCGGGGCTGATGGTCATCAACGGACGGATGTAGCTGTAGGAATTGTCCAGTTCGCCTTCCTCGACATTGCGCGTCGGGTTGGCGGCGAACACGTAATCGGCCTTGCCGAATTTTTCCGGCAGCAGGGTCGACAGCTCGATCGCCCGGTTCAGGCCCTGACAGTTGAGCTGGCCGAGACCGCCCTCGGGTTTTTCCGCGTGGCGCAGGAAGATCAGCGTCTGCGTACCGTCCACCGGTTGCGCGCGAATCTGGCTCGATTCGAGCGACAAGGTCAGCGCACTGACTGCCAGCAGGGAGGGCAGGGCCACATAGGCGCGATGTTTGAAGCGTTTGGCGAAACTCATGAGGTTCGTCATTGAATATAGGTTCTTCAGCAAATTCGGTTGGGGCTGACCAACCCTTACACCGCGGGCTCCCAGCACCGGATGTTGTCCATGTCGTGTCGTACTTCCCTTGCAAAGACATAGCTCAGAGTCCACTGAGGCCGCTTGGTTCGATCCTGGCTTCTGCACACTAGCTGCAGAATGTTACGGTTCCTGGATTATGATCAGCGCTTCCCATGTGACTGGATGTTTCCCATGACCGATCTGTCCGCGTTCCCCATCACCCAGAAATGGCCGGCGCAGTACCCCGACTGGATTCAACTCTATTCCCTGCCGACCCCCAACGGCGTCAAGGTCTCGATCATGCTCGAAGAGATCGGCCTGCCCTACGAGCCGCACCGCGTGGGTTTCGACACGCAAGACCAGATGTCCCCGGAATTTTTGTCGCTGAACCCCAACAACAAGATCCCGGCGATCCTCGACCCCCACGGCCCGCAAGACCAGCCGCTGCCGCTGTTCGAATCCGGCGCGATCCTGATCTACCTCGCCGACAAGAGCGGCCAGTTGCTCGCCCAGGAGGGCGCGCTGCGCTACGAGACGATTCAGTGGCTGATGTTCCAGATGGGCGGTATCGGCCCGATGTTCGGTCAGCTCGGTTTCTTCAACAAATTCGCCGGCAAGGACTACGAGGACAAGCGTCCGCGTGACCGCTATGTCGAGGAGAGCAGACGCCTGCTCAACGTGCTCGACAAACGCCTGGAAGGTCGTGACTGGATCATGGGCGAGCGCTACACCATCGCCGACATCGCCACGTTCCCGTGGGTGCGTAACCTGATCGGGTTCTATGAGGCGGGGGATCTAGTGGGCATCAGCAACTTCCCGAACGTGACCCGGGTGCTGGAGCGATTTCTGGCTCGCCCGGCTGTGGTGCGCGGGTTGACCATTCCTTCCTGAGGCCACACATAACCCTGTGGGAGCGGGCTTGCTCGCGAAGGCGTCGTGTCAGTCAACACGTCTTTTTCTGATACACCTCCTTCGCGAGCA
>NZ_JASCPO010000045.1:0-36833 GCF_029960145.1 Pseudomonas sp. PS01299
CGCTCCCACAGGTTATGTGTCGTCTACAACGTTTATGTACGACACGGACACTGTGGGAGCGGGCTTGCTCGCGAAGGCGTCAGTTCAGGCATCGCTGTTCTCAGGCTGAATCAACGCCAGCAACGTCCACCCGGATCCCGGTTTCAAAGCGGTCTCCGGCGTCACCACATGCACCCAGCCACTGTCATCGCGCATGAACAGCAGCGTCGCCCGATTGCCATGCAATGCCTGGTAATCCTCCCAACCGAACCCGTCCGTCAGCGTCGTGCTGTAGACCTCGGCGCCGTTGCTGATCAGGCTGGCCAGCTTGGCGTAGGTCAGCGCCTCGCTCCCCAGCTGATTGCCGCGATGTTCCAGGCTTGCCCGATGCTTGTCACTGCGACGACTTTCCTGACCACTGGCCAGACCAAACAGGCGTTGATGACCAAAGTCGTGTCGAAAACGCATCGCCGCCAGGGTGTTCAGTTCGCCCGACGGCGATAGCGCCAGCAGATGCCCCAGCCCGACCAGATCCAGATGCGCATCGGCATGCTGCGAAGCCGGGTTACCAAAGTACGTCGGCAAACCCTCCATGCGCGCCGCACGAATATTCTCCCAGCTCGAATCGGTCAACAGTACGCGGCTGCCCAGTTGCTGCAATGACTTGCCCAGCAACCGCGCCGGGCCGTTGGCGCCGACGATCAGGAAGCCGCTCGGCGCCGGTTCAGCGACGTTCAGCAAGCGTGCAAGTGGCCGAGCGGTTGCGCTTTGCAGCACCACGGTGCCGATGATCACCGCGAAAGTCAGCGGCACCAGCAGCAGCGCACCTTCGTGCCCGGCTTGATCCAGACGAATCGCGAAAATCGCCGACACCGCCGCCGCCACGATCCCGCGCGGGGCGATCCAGCACAGCAGGGCGCGTTCACGCCAGCTCAGGCTGGAGCCGGCAGTGCTCAACAGCACGTTCAGCGGGCGCGCGATCAGTTGAATCACCAGCAGCAGAATCAGCACCAACGGCCCGAGGCCGATCAAAGCATGCAGGTCCAGCCGCGCCGCCAGCAGAATGAACAACCCGGAAATCAGCAGCACGCTGAGGTTTTCCTTGAAGTGCAGGATGTGCCGCACATCCACGCCCTTCATGTTCGCCAGCCACATGCCCATCAGCGTCACCGCGAGCAGGCCGGACTCGTGCATCACCTGGTTGGATGCAATGAAGATCCCCAACACCGCCGCCAGCGAGGCGAGGTTATGCAGGTATTCCGGCAACCACTGGCGCCGGATGATGGTGCCCAGCACCCAGCCGCCGACCACCCCGAATACGCTGCCGCAGACAATCACGCCGCCGAAGGTCAACAGGCTCTGTTCGAGGCCGTTGCCCTCGGAGCGGGCGATGATGAAGCTGTAGACCACCACCGCGAGCAGGGCGCCGATCGGGTCGATGACGATGCCTTCCCAGCGCAGGATGTTGGCGATCGAGGCTTTCGGCCGCACCACCCGCAGCATCGGCACGATCACCGTCGGGCCGGTCACCAGCGTCAGGCTGCCGAACAGGATCGCCAGCAGCCAGTCGAAGCCGAGCAAAAAATGGGTGGCGACGGCAATCACCACCCAGGTCGTGAACGCGCCGATTGTCACCAGCCGATGCACGACGCTGCCGATCTCGCGCCATTCCGACAGGTGCAGGGTCAGACTGCCCTCAAACAGGATCAACGCTACCGCCAGCGACACCAGCGGCATCAGCAACGGGCCGAACATTTCCTGCGGGTCGAGCCAGCCCAGCACCGGCCCGGCGAGAATCCCGGTCAGCAACAGAAACAGAATCGCCGGCAGCTTCAGGCGCCACGCCAGCCACTGGCAACCCAACGCAGCGACGCCGATCCCGCCAAATGCCAAGAGAATTTGCTGCTCGTTCATTGAAGCTCCCTGTTCCTTGAAATTGCGGGCTATGAAAGACTAGCGGCCATTCCTACAGTTCACTCTACATTTGCGCACAGCCCCGGAGGTTGTGTGCCTTGAGCGCCCATGCCTGCCATCGACCATCCACTGATTGACCAATTCCTCGACGCCCTGTGGCTGGAAAAAGGCCTGTCCGACAACACCCGTGGCGCCTACCGCAGCGATCTGGCGCTGTTCAACGGCTGGCTGCAAGAGAAAAACCTCGAGCTGATCAATGCCGGTCGTGAGTTGATCCTCGATCACCTGTCCTGGCGCCTGGAGCAGAACTACAAGCCGCGTTCCACCGCCAGATTTCTTTCCGGTGTGCGTGGTTTTTATCGCTATCTGCTGCGAGAAAAGCTGATTACGGTCGATCCGACCTTGCGCGTCGACATGCCGCAACTCGGTCGGCCTTTACCCAAATCATTGTCGGAAGCCGACGTCGAAGCGCTGCTCAAGGCGCCGGATCTGAGCGAAGCCATCGGCCAGCGTGACCGCGCCATGCTTGAGGTGCTGTACGCCTGTGGTCTGCGCGTGACCGAACTGGTCAGCCTGACGCTGGAGCAGGTCAACCTGCGTCAGGGCGTGCTGCGGGTGATGGGCAAGGGCAGCAAGGAGCGCCTGGTGCCGATGGGCGAGGAGGCGATTGTCTGGATCGAGCGCTATATGCGCGATGGCCGCAGCGAGCTGCTCGGCGGGCGCCCCAGCGATGTGCTGTTCCCCAGTCAGCGCGGCGAGCAGATGACCCGCCAGACCTTCTGGCACCGCATCAAGCATTGGGCCAAGGTCGCCGGGATCGGCAAATCGCTGTCGCCGCACACCCTGCGTCATGCGTTCGCCACGCACCTGCTCAACCACGGCGCCGATCTGCGGGTGGTGCAAATGTTGCTCGGGCACAGTGATCTGTCGACCACGCAGATTTACACCCATGTGGCCCGCGCGCGCTTGCAGGACCTCCATGCCAAACACCACCCAAGAGGCTGATGCAACCTTCAATGTTGGAGTCATTACCTGTGGCGAGGGGATTCATCCCCGACGGGCTGCGCAGCAGCCCCAAAAACTTTGCGTTCAATAAAATTCCAAAGTATCCATTTACGACCGCAGCGCCTGCATCGGGGATAAATCCCCTCACCACAATAATGTGTGCCAGTCAGCCTTGAGTGTCTTGTGTCAGGCGCATTCGGCCATGCGAGCCTTATGTGGTAGGCTTTGCCGGTTTGCACGATGGACGGTTATGACCCGGTGTTCCGGCACGGGCGTTCTGACCGTTTCATTTGTCCGCCTTCAGGAGTTCTCATGCGTCTGACCCAGATTTTCGCCGCCGCAGCCATTGCGTTGGTCAGCACCTTTGCCGTCGCCGATGACGCGGCCGACAAAGCCATTCGTCAAAGCCTGGAAAAACTCGAACTCGAGGTTCCGGTAGAAAGCATCAGCGCCAGCCCGTTGCCGGGCATGTATGAAGTCAAGCTCAAGGGCAGCCGCGTGCTGTACGCCAGCGCCGACGGCCAGTACATCGTTCAGGGCTACCTGTTCCAGCTCAAGGACGGCAAACCGGTCAACCTGACCGAGAAGACCGAACGCCTGGGCATCTCCAAACTGATCAATGCCATTCCAGTGGCCGAAACCGTGGTTTACCCAGCCGTGGGCGAGACCAAATCGCACATCACCGTGTTCACCGACACCACCTGCCCGTACTGCCACAAGCTGCACGCCGAAGTGCCTGAGCTGAACAAGCGCGGCATCGAAGTGCGCTACGTGGCGTTCCCGCGTCAGGGCCTCGGCTCGCCGGGTGACGAGCAGTTGCAAGCCGTGTGGTGCTCGACCGACAAGAAAGCCGCCATGGACAAAATGGTCGATGGTAAGGAAATCAAGGCCGCCAAGTGCGCGAACCCGGTTTCCAAACAGTTCGCTTTGGGTCAGTCGATTGGCGTGAACGGCACACCGGCTATCGTTTTGGCCGACGGACAGGTCATTCCGGGCTACCAGCCGGCGCCACAAGTCGCCAAACTGGCGCTGGGCGCCAAGTAATTCGCATCGTCACGGTCCGCCGTTGACGATCATGGTCCGGCAGCAACATCGCCGGGCCATTAATAGAGAGCCGCGAACACGCGGTTGTTTTCCGGCCGACCTTGCGTCGGCCGTTTCATGGGGAGTTCACAGTGAATCCGGTCAAAGTAGGCATCTGTGGGTTAGGGACCGTCGGTGGCGGTACCTTCAACGTACTTCAGCGCAACGCCGAGGAAATTGCTCGTCGTGCCGGGCGTGGGATCGAAGTGGCACAAATTGCCATGCGCACGCCAAAGCCTCAGTTCCAGACGACCGGTATTGCGATTACCAACGATGTCTTCGAAGTGGCCACGAACCCTGAGATCGACATCGTCATAGAGCTGATGGGCGGCTACACCGTTGCCCGCGAGCTGGTACTCAAGGCCATCGAGAATGGCAAGCATGTGGTCACCGCGAACAAGGCACTGATCGCCGTTCACGGTAATGAGATTTTCGCCAAGGCACGCGAGAAAGGCGTGATCGTGGCATTCGAAGCGGCCGTGGCCGGTGGCATTCCGGTGATCAAGGCGATCCGTGAAGGCCTGTCCGCCAACCGCATCAACTGGGTCGCCGGGATCATCAACGGTACCGGCAACTTCATCCTCACCGAAATGCGCGAGAAGGGTCGCACCTTCGAAGACGTGCTGGCCGAAGCGCAAGCGCTGGGCTACGCCGAAGCCGATCCGACCTTCGACGTCGAAGGCATCGACGCCGCGCACAAACTGACGATTCTGGCCTCCATCGCGTTCGGCATTCCGCTGCAATTCGACAAGGCCTACACCGAAGGCATCACCAAGCTGACCACCGCTGACGTGAACTACGCCGAAGCGCTGGGCTACCGCATCAAGCACCTCGGCGTGGCGCGCAGCACCGCTGCCGGTATCGAGCTGCGCGTACACCCGACGCTGATCCCGGCCGATCGTCTGATCGCCAACGTCAACGGCGTGATGAACGCCGTGATGGTCAACGGTGACGCTGCCGGTTCGACGCTGTTCTACGGCGCTGGTGCTGGCATGGAGCCAACCGCTTCGTCGGTGATCGCCGACCTGGTGGACGTGGTTCGCGCCATGACGTCCGATCCGGAAAACCGCGTGCCGCACCTGGCCTTCCAGCCGGACTCGCTGTCGGCGCATCCGATCCTGCCGATCGAAGCCTGCGAAAGCGCCTACTACCTGCGCATCCAGGCCAAGGACCATCCGGGCGTACTGGCTCAGGTGGCGAGCATCCTCTCGGAGCGCGGCATCAACATCGAGTCGATCATGCAGAAGGAAGTCGAGGAACACGACGGTCTGGTACCGATGATCCTGCTGACCCACCGCGTGGTCGAGCAGCGTATCAACGATGCGATCGCCGCCCTCGAAGCCCTGGCCGGCGTGAATGGTCCGGTTGTACGGATCCGCGTCGAGCACCTGAACTAAGTCGTTGTCCTGCAATGGCCCCGTGAAAGGGGCCATTGTTGTGCACACTCTCCATTGGAGTCAGTCATGCGTTACATCAGTACCCGCGGCCAGGCACCGGCCCTGAATTTCGAAGACGTCCTGCTGGCCGGTCTGGCCACCGACGGCGGTCTGTACGTCCCGGAAAACCTGCCACGTTTCACCCAGGAAGAAATCGCTTCCTGGGCCGGTCTGCCTTATCACGAGCTGGCCTTCCGCGTGATGCGCCCGTTTGTCACCGGCAGCATTCCTGACGCCGACTTCAAGAAGATCCTCGAAGAAACCTACGGTGTGTTCTCGCACAGCGCCGTTGCGCCGCTGCGTCAGCTCAACGGTAACGAATGGGTGCTCGAGCTGTTCCACGGCCCGACCCTGGCGTTCAAGGACTTCGCCCTGCAACTGCTCGGTCGTCTGCTCGATTACGTGCTGGAAAAGCGCGGCGAGCGCGTGGTCATCGTCGGTGCCACCTCGGGTGACACCGGTTCGGCCGCCATCGAAGGCTGCAAGCACTGCGAAAACGTCGACATCTTCATCCTGCACCCGCACAACCGCGTGTCCGAAGTGCAGCGTCGGCAGATGACGACGATTGTCGGCGAGAACATCCACAACATCGCCATCGAAGGCAACTTCGATGACTGCCAGGAAATGGTCAAGAACAGCTTCGCCGACCAGAGCTTCCTCAAGGGCACGCGTCTGGTGGCGGTGAATTCGATCAACTGGGCGCGGATCATGGCCCAGATCGTCTACTACTTCCACGCAGCCTTGCAGCTGGGCGGCCCGGCGCGTTCGGTGGCGTTCTCGGTGCCGACCGGCAACTTCGGCGACATCTTCGCCGGTTACCTGGCGCGCAACATGGGCCTGCCGATCAACCAGTTGATCGTCGCGACCAACCGCAACGACATCCTGCACCGCTTCATGAGCGGCAACCAGTACGTCAAGGAAACCCTGCACGCCACGCTGTCGCCGTCGATGGACATCATGGTTTCGTCGAACTTCGAACGCCTGCTGTTCGACCTGCACGGTCGTAACGGAGCGGCGATTGCCGGGCTGATGGATTCGTTCAAGCAGGGCGGTGGTTTCAGCGTCGAGCAAGAGCGCTGGACCGAAGCCCGCAAGCTGTTCGACTCGCTGGCCGTGGACGATGCGCAAACCTGCGAAACCATCGCTGAAGTCTACGCGCAGTGCGGCGAAGTGCTGGATCCGCACACCGCCATCGGCGTCAAGGCCGCGCGCGAATGTCGCCGCAGCCTGGACATCCCGATGGTGATCCTGGGTACCGCACATCCGGTGAAATTCCCGGATGCCGTGGAGAAAGCGGGTGTAGGAAAAGCTCTCGAACTGCCTGCACATCTTTCTGATTTGTTTGAGCGAAACGAGCGCTGCACCGTTCTGCCAAACGAGCTGAAAGCCGTACAGGCCTTTGTCAGCCAGCACGGCAACCGCGGCAAGCCGCTGTAAGCCGAAAAAGCTGTCACATTTTGAAGCCCGTCTCCTGACGGGCTTTTTTGTTTCTGCTGCCACACTGCTCGGGTTTTCACCCATGAAGGACGGGTGAGTCGATCACGAAGGAAGTGGCAATGCTGTTTGAAAGAGGATGGAAACACGCCCTGAAGCGGGTTTTTCTGTTGTGCCTGTTGGTTGGCTGGCGCGTGGGCGTTGCGGCGCATCTGGCGCATGATGAAGAGCAGTTGTACATCGGCACCGTTGTGCTGAGTGAAGCCGAGCGGCAGTGGGTTCGCGATAACCCGACGGTGATCGTGGCGGCGGAGCAGTACCCGTTGTACCTGTTTCTGGATGAGCATGGTCATTGGAGCGGCTTGAACAATGATGTGCTCAAACGCATCAGCGCCATGACCGGGTTGCAATTCGTTTACCGGGAGTCGTTTTCCACCGCGCAGATGCTCGAGCGCCTGGAAACCGGTGCCGCAGACATGAGCACGACCCTGGCGATGAATGATGAGCGCCGGTTGAGCCTGGATTTCAGTCATGCCTTTGGCGGTGCCGGTTGGGTATTTGTCGGCCGCGCCGGCGAGCCTGGAGTGCAATCGCTGGAGCAGTTGGCCAAACGGGTGCTGGTGTTGCCGGGTCGGCATGCGCTGGAGGGGGTGATCCGACGCGATTATCCGTCCATCGAATTACGTTCGGTGAAAACCTATGCCGAGGCACGGGCGCTGGTCGAAAGCGGTGAGGCCTATGCCACCATCGAAAACGAAATCGGTGCGCAGCTCTATCCCTCAGGCTTGCTGAAGGTTGGCGAATTGCTGGAGGGAAAATGGGAGGCGGATCTTCTGGCCGTGCGCAAGGGGCAGCCGCAATTGCTGAGCATCCTGAACAAGGCGCTTGAAGCGTTCCCGGCTTCCGAACTGCGGGCCATTCGACTGAACTGGCTGGGCGGCATCGGGCCGAAACCAGCTGCTGCGGGCTGGCAACACTGGTCGCGTTTGGGCTACTGGGGTGTGTTTGTGGTGGGGGCTTTTTGTGGGTTGTCGCTGTTATGGCATCGGCGAATGGCGGCGCTGATCAAACAGCATCGAGACGTGCAAAGCCAGCTCGGTGATCAATTGGTCTTCCAGCGCGCGCTGATAGACGCCATGCCTGACCCGGTGTTCGTTCGCGACCTGGAAGGGCGTCTGATCCTCTGTAACAAAAGCTACGAAGAGGCGTTGTCGATCCGCTTTGAGCAGGTGCAGGGGTGTCGCTTGATCGACGTCGATGCCCTGCCGCGTGCCACCGCCGGCATGCTGCATGAGGAGTTCATGATTCAGCTGAGAACCCGCCGAACCCGCTTCAGCAGACGTCGCCTGCAATTCAAGCAGGGTAATCGCGACATCTATCAATGGACGGTGCCGTTTTACTGTGCCAGTGGGGAGTTGCGAGGCCTGCTCGGCGGGTGGTCGGATATCACCCGGCGTGATGCGGCAACGACGGGACATCCGCATTGATATAGGGAAATTTCCTATATCACGCGCCTCCTTTTCCGATGGGGGACTGAAGGAGGCTGTCCTAAAGTGGGCAGCAACTGCGGACGAGTCCGCGATTGCCGTTTCAGAGGTCGTCCATGCGCTCGCTCAAAGTACTGATTCTCGAACCCGATCCTTATCGAATGATGGCGTTGCACCAGATGCTCAATGCGGTCGGTATCTATGACGTACTCACGGCGCCATCGCTGGCCTCGGCACGTTGCTCGCTGGAGCGTCGCACCCGGGTCGACATTGCGATCTGCGATCCGCAGTTGAAAGGCGGGGAAGGCCTGGCGCTGATCCACCATCTGGCGGCCGAAGGGGAGGCCAATGCGCTCATTCTACTGGGGCGTGTAGCGCCGGGCTTGCTGAGCGATCTCGAAAGCCTGCTGCAAACACACGAGGTGATGCTGCTGGGGCGCCTGCAAACGCCGGTTTCGGCCGTGCTGATGCGCGGGCTGCTGGACAGCTACCTGCAAGCGGCAGCCCATCCGGCGGGGGCTTGAGCCGATGGTTATGTTTCTGTCATCTTCACCGTGCATGCTCTGACAGACCGCTAACTGCTCCGGGAGCAGCGCGGTATTCAGAACTTTCTTCTCGGGCCGGTGGTCATTTATTGTGAACACGCCCCAGGCACAATGTTTTCGGACTATTGAGTGGAGATCGAGATGGAAAGTATCAGTCTATTGCTCGGTGAGGCTCTGAGCCCGTATCAGGTGACGTTGACTCCGTGTGGCACCCATGGCGAATGCCTGGTGACGCTGAAGAACAGCAACGGCGCCCTCGTGGTGGAGCGCGAATTCAATCAGGCGCAGTTGACCGACAAACGCCTTCTGACAGATGTGGTTGACGGTTTGCACCGTGACGTCCTGATCGCCGAAGGGCGGCTGGAGCCCTGTGTGATCGCGGCCTTGCGCAATGCGGCGCTGGATAAGCGTGCGGCCCTGTAAAGATGAAATATTTTTTGTGGGAACCTTCCTGCATCCCCGTCAGTCAGACCCCATAACAGCAGGATCAAGCATTGTGCTCCGGTGCTTGTCGCTTGCTGCTACGGGTCTTTAAGCAGACCGCGTTTAACCCCGAGTTGTCTCCCCACTGCTCGGGGTTTCTTTTTGCCCGCAGGTTTTACTGCGTGGCCTGTTGCTCGAAAAAAATCCGCGCCTGTTGCAGATAATCCGTGCGCATTTCGGGGTCCAGCCAGTCGGCATACGACTGGTTCAGTTGCTCGTGGGGCAGGGTACGCAGCAGTTGGTTGATCTCACTGATCGCCTGACGGCCCTGAGGAGTATCGGAACACCCGACAAAGCCAGACAGATACTTGCCGGTGCCGCGAATCGGAAAGAACACCAGTTCGTCTTCGGCAATTTGCGCCTGCTGCGCCTGATAGCGGATCTCCGGCCAGTAACCCAGCACCACTTGCAGACGCCCCAGGCGCTGCATCGACAGCAGGCTGCTCAGGGCGTCGTTGCCATAATGCGGCGTCAACGCACCGCCGGGAGCCTGCTTGAGCAGACTGTCGAGATACTCGCCGTAACTGCGTTCCGCGACGACTCCGACCTTGATCTCGCCATTGGCCAGAAATGCCGGCAGATCGACTTCACCGTCGATCAGGTACGGCGCCAGTACGTCGCGATCTTTCTGACGCACCACCAGACCATTACTGACAGCGCGAAACGCCGGGATAGAGAAAGTGATCCATTGCGTGCGCTCCTTGCTCCAGATCAGCGACGGATCGCAGGTGAAGGACGGCTCGTGCAGCATCTGCATGCCGCGGGCGCGATTGACCCGCATCAGCGTGTGTTCGTATTGCGGCATGCCGGCGATCAGCATCGGCATCAGTTGATCGATGACGCCCTGGCCCTTTTTCGGGCCTTCGAAGATGGTCAGGGGCGGCAGGTCGCGCAGCAACCAGACCAGCGTGGGTTTCGCTTGCGCCCAGGCGGGCAGGGCGAGCAGAAACAACAGGCCGAACAGCCGCCACGTCCACCAGTGGTGGGCGCGGTTGGCGTCCGATGTCTGCCGATGTTTCAGCTTAGATAGCTCCGTCTGCGCGCAACCGGGCGATCTGCTGTTCGTCGTAGCCAAGATCGTGCAGTACCTGCGCATTGTGTTCACCGAGCTGCGGCCCGACCCATTCGGAAGTGCCCGGTGTCTCGGAGAGTTTCGGCACGATGCCCGGCATCTTGAAAGGCTTGCCGTCCGGCAGCTTCGCCTGCAGGAACATTTCCCGGGCGAGGTACTGCGGATCGCTGAACATGTCCTCGGCACTGAAGATCCGGCTAGCCGGCACTTCCGCCTGATTGAGCAGGTCGAGCACGCTTTGCAGCGGCAGCGAATTGACCCAGCGGTCGATCACGCCATACAACTCGTCGCGGCGACTGTCGCGACCGTCGTTGCTCGCCAGTGTCGGGTCGTTGGCCAGATCCTCGCGGCCGATGATCAGCATGAAGCGCTTGAAGATTGCGTCGCCATTGGCACCGATCTGCACATGCTTGCCGTCGGCGCTGGTATGGATCGATGACGGCGTGATGCCCGGCATGATGTTGCCGGTGCGCTCGCGGATGAAGCCGAACACGTCGAACTCCGGCACCATGCTTTCCATCATGGCGAAAATCGCCTCGTACAACGCGACATCGACCACTTGGCCGAGACCGCCGTTGACCTCGCGATGACGCAGCGCCATCAGCGCGCCGATCACGCCCCACAGCGCGGCAATCGAATCGCCAATGGAAATCCCGGTGCGCACCGGTGGCCGGTCTTCGAAGCCGGTGATGTAGCGCAAACCGCCCATGGATTCGCCGACCGCGCCAAAGCCTGGTTGATCCTTCATCGGCCCGGTCTGACCGAAACCCGAGAGGCGCACCATCACCAGTTTCGGATTCAGCGCGTGCAGGGTTTCCCAGCTCAGCCCGAGTTTTTCCAGCACGCCGGGGCGAAAGTTTTCGATCAGGATGTCGGCTTCGCCCAGCAGTTTTTTCAGGATCGCCAGGCCCTCGGGGTGCTTGAGGTTCAGGGTCAGCGACTTCTTGTTACGCGCCTGGACGAACCACCACAGCGAGGTGCCTTCATACAATTTGCGCCACTTGCGCAGCGGATCACCGCCGTCGGGCGATTCGATCTTGATCACTTCGGCGCCGAACTCGCCGCAAATGCGCGAGGCAAACGGCCCGGCAATCAACGTACCCAATTCAATGACTTTCACACCGCTGAGCGGTTTGTTGGCGAACGGCATACTGAATCCTGTAGGACAAGGCTGAGCGGATACAGCGTTTTAACATAGCCGGCTGTCAGACGCCGCAGGTTGATCGCCATCAATTCGATGATTGCCTACGGCATCGGTTAGACTTGCCGACTTTCCTCGTATCAAGAAGCCCGTTCATGGCCCAGCCGTCTACCACGTACAAATTCGAACTGAACCTCACTGACCTCGACCGCAGCGTCTACGAGAGCGTCAAGCAGACCATCGCCCGTCACCCTTCGGAAACCGAAGAGCGCATGACCGTGCGGCTGCTGGCCTACGCCCTCTGGTACAACGAACTGCTGTCGTTTGGCCGTGGTCTGTCGGACGTGGATGAACCTGCGCTGTGGGAAAAAAGCCTGGATGACCGCGTTCTGCACTGGATCGAAGTCGGTCAGCCGGACGCCGATCGCCTGACCTGGTGCTCGCGTCGCACCGAACGCACCAGTCTGCTGGCCTATGGCAGTCTGCGCGTGTGGGAAGGCAAAGTGGTGCCGGTGGCGAAGAACCTGAAAAACGTCAACATCGCTGCGGTGCCGCAGGAAGTACTGGAAACCCTGGCCAAGGACATGCCGCGCGTCATCAAGTGGGACGTGATGATCAGCGAAGGCACGATCTTCGTCACTGACGACCGTGGTCAGCACGAAGTCCAGCTGGAATGGCTGGCCGGTGAACGCGGCTGATCCTGCGCCGCTTACTGATTAATCCCACGTATTCAAGAGAAGTTTCCGTTAGCCCATGCGTATTGATCCTCGACCGTTGCCTGCCACGCTGCCGTTTCTCGGTGACCTGCCACCTTTGCTGACCCGTTTGTACGCGGCACGGGGTGTGCAGTCCGAGGCGGAGCTGGATAAAAGTCTGGCGCGGCTGATTCCGTTCCAGCAGCTCAAGGGCATCGAGGCGGCGGTGGATCTGCTGGTGACGGCGCTGGAGCAGCGTCAACGGATTCTGATCGTCGGTGACTTCGACGCCGATGGCGCGACGGCCAGTACGGTCGGCGTGCTCGGCTTGCGTCTGCTGGGCGCGGCGCATGTCGATTATCTGGTGCCGAACCGCTTCGAATACGGCTATGGCCTGACCCCGGAAATCGTCGAAGTCGCCCTGACCCGCGAACCGCAGTTGCTGATCACCGTCGACAACGGCATCTCCAGTGTCGAGGGCGTGGCGGCGGCGAAGAAGGCCGGGCTCAAGGTGTTGATCACCGACCACCACTTGCCCGGCGATGAACTGCCGCAAGCCGATGCGCTGGTCAACCCGAACCAGCCGGGCTGTGAGTTTCCGAGCAAGGCGCTGGCCGGGGTCGGGGTAATTTTCTACGTGTTGATGGCCTTGCGCGCGCGCCTGCGCAGTCTCGGCTGGTACGAGAGCAAGCCGCAGCCGAACATCGGCGAACTGCTGGATCTGGTGGCGCTGGGCAGCGTTGCCGACGTGGTGCCGCTGGACGCCAACAACCGGATTCTGGTGCATCAGGGCCTCGAGCGGATTCGCGCCGGGCGTGCCCGTCCGGGGATCAAGGCGATTCTTGAAGTGGCCAAGCGTGACGCCGCGCGAATCACTTCCACCGACCTTGGATTTATCGTCGGCCCGCGCCTGAACGCGGCGGGGCGCCTGGACGACATGAGCCTCGGCATTGAATGCCTGCTCACTGCCGACGCCAATCTGGCGCGGGAAATGGCCGCGCAACTGGACGGCATGAATCAGGATCGCAAATCCATCGAGCAGGGCATGCAGCGCGAGGCGCTGGCCCAGCTCAAGGACTTGCCGGTGGAATCGATGCCGTTCGGCCTGTGCCTGTTCGATCCCGAGTGGCACCAGGGTGTGATCGGCATTCTCGCTTCGCGGATGAAAGAACGTTATTTCCGTCCGACGATTGCCTTCGCCGATGCCGGTGACGGTTTACTCAAGGGCTCGGGGCGTTCGGTGCAGGGTTTCCATATTCGCGATGCCCTGAGCGTGGTGGCGGCGCAGCATCCGAACCTGATTGCCAAGTACGGTGGCCACGCGATGGCGGCCGGCCTGACCTTGCCGCAAGAGAATTTTCCGCTGTTCGCCGAGGCTTTTGACGCTGAAGTGCGTCGGCAACTTCGCGAAGAAGACCTGACCGGGCGGATGCTGTCGGATGGCACGCTGGCGGTCGAGGAATTCCATCTGGAACTGGCCCGCGCCCTGCGCCATGCCGGGCCTTGGGGCCAGCACTTTCCGGAGCCGCTGTTCCACGGCGTGTTCCAGTTGATCGAGCAGCGGGTGGTCGGCGAGCGGCACCTGAAAGTGGTGCTGAAAAGCGAGTGCGGGTCGGTGAAGCTGGATGGCATCGCTTTCGGCATTGACCGTGATGTCTGGCCGAACCCGACCATTCAGTGGGTCGAGCTGGCCTACAAGCTCGACGTTAACGAGTTTCGTGGCAACGAGACGGTGCAACTGATGATTGCCCACATCGAACCGCGCTGACGCCATTCGCGAGCAAGCCCGCTCCCACAGGTACAGTGTTGCCATTGTGGGAGCGGGCTTGCTCGCGAAGGCGTTCTTTCACACACAGAATTACTCTGAACCCTCCCTCATCCCCGGTTGTCGACTAGGCTCTAAGCACTGCTTGATTGGCCTTGTGACGTCTTGTCGAATGTTTTGCCCGCGGGGGCGGGTGCTGCACCTTTTTCCTGTCACTCGTCGACTTTTCAAACAGAACCCTGGAGCCTGCCCACTGATTTGAGAGGTGCCCCATGAGTCTGCTGCTCGAACCCTTTACCCTTCGCCAACTGACCCTGCCCAACCGCATCGCCGTGTCGCCGATGTGCCAGTATTCCAGCGTCGACGGTCTGGCCAACGACTGGCATCTGGTGCACCTGGGCAGCCGTGCGGTGGGTGGTGCCGGCCTGATTTTTACCGAGGCCACGGCGGTCACCGCCGACGGGCGAATCACCGCTGAAGACCTCGGTTTGTGGAACGACGAACAGATCGAACCGCTGCAACGCATCACCCGTTTCATCACGGCTCAGGGTGCGGTTGCTGGCATTCAACTGGCCCATGCCGGGCGCAAGGCCAGCACCCATCGGCCATGGATCGGCAAACACGGTAGCGTCAAGCCGGAGGATGGCGGCTGGACCCCGGTCGGGCCGTCGCCGATTGCCTTCGACCCGCAGCACACGCAACCGAAACAGCTGGATGAAGGGCAAATCGCCGAAGTCATCCAGGCCTTCGTCGCTGCGGCCAAACGTGCGTTGACCGCAGGTTTCAGCGTGGTCGAAGTGCATGCCGCCCACGGTTATCTGCTGCATCAGTTTCTGTCGCCATTGAGCAATCAGCGCCGCGATCAATACGGTGGTTCGTTCGAAAACCGTATTCGGCTGGTGTTGCAAGTCACCGAGGCCGTGCGCGAGGTCTGGCCACAAGAGTTGCCGGTGTTTGTCCGGGTTTCGGCCACCGACTGGGTCGAAGACGGCTGGAACCCGGATGAAACCGTGGAGCTGGCGCGCCGCCTCAAGGCACTGGGAGCGGATCTGATCGACGTCTCTTCCGGTGGTACCGCCGCCAACGCCGAGATTCCCGTGGGGCCGGGTTATCAGACGCGTTTCGCCGAACGGGTACGCAAGGAGTCAGGCATCGCCACCGGCACCGTCGGCATGATTACCGAGCCGGCGCAGGCCGAGCACATTCTGCGCACCTGTCAGGCCGACATCATCTTCCTCGCCCGAGAACTGCTGCGGGACCCGTACTGGCCGCTGCATGCCGACGATGATCTGGGTGGGCGCAAAGCGGTATGGCCTGCGCAGTATCAGCGCGCGACCCATCGTGATCAGCCGATTCACGAGTCTGACTTGCGCGATTGAGTCGGTTGCGGTAAAGCAAAAAGCCCCGGTCAGTGATGGCCGGGGCTTTGTTTTGTCTGGTTGTCGTTGCGCTGCCTGGTCGAACGCTATCGCGAGCAGGCTCACTCCTACAGTTGATCTGCGTCGAACACTCATTTTGTGAACGATAGATCCCCCTGTAGGAGTGAGCCAGCTCGCGAAGAGGCCAGGTCAGGCGCTACATAACCCTCAAGGGTATTTACGCTTGTCCGGCGCCGGCGGGAAGTACTGGTACAGCCAGGTTTCGCTCAATGTGCGGTCATTGGTGCGGATGAACAGGCGCAGTTCCACCGGGTCGACGCTGTCGCTGGTCGGGTACCAGTCGAACAGGATCCGGTAACCCTTGATGTCATCGAGCACCAGCACGCTGAAGTCCTGCACCTTGCCGTTGGAGCAGGTGACCACCGGTTCGATCCCGGTGCCCTGCGGCAGGCGATCGAGACCGCCACCGGTGAAGTCCACGGCAAAACGACGGGCCCAGACCGGCGGGTAATGCTCGCCCGGTGCCCAGCCTTCGACGAAGCCACCCATACCCGACCGGGTCGCATGCACCCGCGCCAGCGGCGTGCCGACCGGTGGCAGGGCGCTCCAGTAGAGCTTGTAGCCATAGTTCAGCGAGTCGCCGGCGGCCACTGGCTTCTTCGGC
This sequence comes from Pseudomonas sp. PS01299, assembly GCF_029960145.1. Classification (NCBI taxonomy): domain Bacteria; kingdom Pseudomonadati; phylum Pseudomonadota; class Gammaproteobacteria; order Pseudomonadales; family Pseudomonadaceae; genus Pseudomonas; species Pseudomonas sp. PS01299. Next base: position 16,083 of record NZ_JASCPO010000045.1, read on the forward strand.
GTCCAGAACGCGACGATGTTATCGAGCGTTTCGCCGGTGGTAGGAATTTCCAGCAGATCGATGGAGCCTTCGCCCCACGCGGTTGTAGGCTCGACCCACAGGCTCGGGCGTTTGCTGTACCAGTCAACGGTGTCCTGATAGTTGGCGAACTCGTGGTCGGTCTGCACCAGACCGAAGCCCTTCGGATCGGTGTCGGCGAACGCGTTGAACTGCAGGGTCGCCGGGTTGTTCAGCGGGCGGCAGATCCACTCGCCATTGCCACGCCACATCGCCAGGCGATCGGAGTCGTGAATCTGCGGGTGGATGGTGTCGCACATGCGGCGTTCGTGGGTGCCGCAGCTGAACATGCTGGTCATCGGTGCGATGCCCAGTTGTTCGATGGCGGTACGCGCGTTGATGTGGGCGTCGATCTCCATCACCACGCGCTCGGCCTGGCAATCGATGTCGAAGCGGTAGGCACCGGTGGCGCTCGGCGAGTCGAGCAGCGCATAGACCACAAAACGCGTGGCGTTCTGATCCGGGGTCTCGAACCAGAATTTAGTGAAGTCCGGGAATTCTTCGCGCTTTTTCGCGTAGGTGTCGACGGCCAGGCCGCGAGCGGAGAGGCCATATTGGCCAGTCGCATCCACCGCGCGGAAATAACTGGCGCCGAGGAACGACACCACGTCATGGCGATCCAGCTCCGGCGCCTTGAACAGCTTGAAGCCGGCAAACCCCAAGTCGCCCTTGAGCTGCTGGGTGTCGACTGAGGTGTTCTCGTAATTGAACAGCGTCGGGCGGAAATGCACTTCGCGGGCGGTGCGGGTCTTCGGATCGACGCTGTACATGCGCACCGGTTGACGGAAACCCATACCGACGTGGAAGAACTGCACGTCCAGCTGACCCTTGTTTTCTTTCCACAGCGAATGATCGCCGTCGTAGCGAATCGCGTTGAAATTCTGCGGGGTCATGGTCGCCAGCGTTGGCGGCAGCACCTGTTTGCTGTCCTGATAAGCCGAGCCGGCCAGTTGCTTGGCCTGGCGCTTGAGCGCTTCGAAGTCGAAAGCCTGGGCCTCGCCATCGGCGGCGCCACCATTGGCTGCCCAGGCACGGGCGGCCAGCAGGCCGGAAGCCGAGAGACCGGTGTAAGCCGCAATGGCCATCGACGCTTTGAGCAAATTCCTGCGGTGCATAAATACAACCTGTCGTGAGCAATCCCGCGCCGTTCCTGGCACGTGCTGGATCATTAATTACGGTTCGGACAAGCCTTCGGCCAAACGCAACGGACTATAAACAGATGCCGGCTAGCTTAAACGGTTCGCTCGCCGAGCAAAATTCGTTGATTCACAGTGACAGAGTGTCAATGAAACAAGACATGTCGGTTAAAAATCTGACAGGGCGTTCTGATTTATGCGGCATATCTGCTTTTTTCGACTAATTACTCTAAAAACCGCTTTTCAGCGCCGATTTAATTTCTATTCTATGGGCATGACCGGTGTTGACCGGTAGGGCACACGGCGCTGCTGTAAGGGGCAGGGCGATGTGGTGGTTTAGCAATTCTTTGAAGTATTGAAGGACATCGTCCATGGCAAAAATACAAGGTATCGCCGAAATGCTCGGCATCTTCCCCTGCCTCGGCAGCGGCCGTAGAAGGCGTCGTTTGAGTTCTGAAGAGCTGAAGCTGGTGGAGCGTTATCGCGAGTTGTCGGAGAGTGACCGGATAGCGATGCGGTATCTGGTGGATGCGATGCGCAGTGTTTCGCGGTTTTGAGTGGAAATAAAAAGGGGCGGACTGAAAGGTCCGCCCTTTTTTATTTGGATCAGCTACACGTTCCCAGGACTGGATACGGCCGCTGGCCGCGCATCAACTCCGGCACATCCCGCCATTTGACCCACGCCTGCTGTTGCCAGTGCAGCAGCGGTACGGTAACGCCTGCCCAATGCATTGAGCTCAAGCTCGGGTGGTTTTCCACAGGGCTTGATTGAGTTTCGCGCAGCATCGGGATGACTTCATGGCTCAGCCATTGGCGCAGGTGTCGGTTTTCCGGGACGAAGTGATGGACGAGCAGGGCGAACAGGCCGGACTCGCTGACCATCGCGCAATCGATGATTTCGCCGTCCCGACGCAGGAGGACATGGCGACGCTGGTCGGGATCGAGTTTCAGGGTGAGGCGTTCGTTCAGGGGGTAACCCATCAAGCGACCGAGATCTTGCACGCAGAACCAGGCTTCGTGGTCTTGCATGAAGGCGTGGAGGAAGCGGTTGTGGCGGGTGAAGATTGTGGGGGTGAAGAAGTCAGAACTTTCAGAAAGATTTTGGACGTGGTTAGGCATTTGTCGACTCCAATGTTGAGAATAGAGCCGCCACTCAAATGAGTGCGGTCACGCCGTTTTGATATTTACTCCGGCTCCGACACCGGGCCGCTGATTTCGCCGCCGAGAGAAAGCCTATCGGCTAGCCACCCAAGACGCCAAGTCGGCTCTATCGATACCTTCTGTAGGAAAGCGGGCTTATTTCTGAAGGCAGTATCTGTAGGAAATGCCTGATTTTGTAGTGTCAGCAGCAACCGACCGCCCAAGCCTTAGTTTTTCCTTTATCTATTTGGGTCCACGGAATGAACTGCATGGGTGCCATCAGGGCTAAGAGGTCGAGGCCTGCAATACGGTAAAAATAATCCTGCGATAAGCGGCGGTTGCGGATATCTCGATCAAGTAATACGTTGTTCCATTGAGTAATACTTTAGGGGTATGACATGTCGACGACCATGACCAGCAAGGGGCAAGTCACAATTCCCAAGCCAATTCGTGATGCTTTGCATCTTACGCCGGGCTCGGCCATTGAGTTCAGCGTCAACGATCATGGCGAAGTGGTTCTGCATAGTGCTAAGCGCGAATCGGGAAAAGCGCGAGCTCCTGATCGATTTGATGCCGTAAGGGGCAAAGCCGATATCAAATGGCGAACCGATGATTTAATGGCCTTGCTCCGAGGGGATGATTGATGGTGCTGGTCGATACGAATGTGTTGATTGATGTGCTCGAAGACGATCCGGTCTGGGCCGATTGGTCGATTCAGCAACTTCGTGCTCAATCACTGATCCATGAGTTAGCTATCAATCCGATAGTTTATGCAGAGCTATCACAGACATTTTCGACGTTTGAGGCATTGGACGGAGTAGTGAATCAACTGGGATTGGTCATGCAGGACATTCCCAGACCCGCACTGTTTTTAGCTGGTAAGGCCTTCGTGAAGTATCGGAAGGTTGGCGGTGGAAAGCATAATGTTCTGGCGGATTTTTTCATCGGAGCACATGCGGCCGTTAAAAAATTGCCCTTGTTGACAAGAGACTCCAAGCGTTACCGCAATTATTTCCCTTCAGTCGAATTGATAACGCCGTCCTGAGCTTATGGATTGCTACACGACGTGCGGTCTCGCAAATCGCCCCGGTAACAATGAATCTACCGGGGCGATTCTGCTTTATCGACTCACCTTCCACGCATCCCCAGCCGGCGCCTTGCCATGGTCATACGGCTTGCCAATCCACATGTAAATCAGCCCCAAACCAATCACGATCGCAGTGCTAAGCACCATCGCATAGTTCACATACCAAGCCGCATCCGGCGTACGCGGCCAGGCCATGTTGATGATTGCGCCGACGCCATACACCAGCGCGCCGATGTTCACTGGCCAGCCCCACGCGCCGAGGGTGAATTTGCCGCTGGGTTTCCAGCCTTTCATTCGCGCGTACAAAGCGGCCAGCACGATCATCTGGAACGCGAGGTAGATGCCGATGGCGGCGAAGCTGACGATGGTGGCCACGGCGTCTTGCAGGAAGAAGCCGAGGGCGATGATCAGGGCGGGCAGGACGCCGGACACGAACAGTGCGGCAACTGGCACCTGGGTTGTAGGAGAAATCTTTTTCAGCAGTCGGCTGCCGATCACCATTTCGTCGCGAGCGTAGGAGTACAGCAGACGACTCGCCGCAGCCTGCAGGCTGATGACGCAGGAGATGAAGGAAATCATTACCACGCCCATCACTACTTTCGAGCCGATCGGGCCGAAGGCGTTGTTGAGGATGGTGGTGACCGGGTCCTTGTCGGTGCCGTTGATCACCGCTTGCATGTCCGGCACGGCGAGGATCAGCGCCAGGCAGGCGAACATCGCCGCGACGCCGCCGATGTAGATGGTCATGCGCATGGCCACCGGGATTTTTGCGCTGGGGTTCGGAGTTTCTTCGGCAACGTCGCCGCAGGCCTCGAAGCCGTAGTAGAGGAACATCCCGGCCAGCGAAGCGGTGAGGAACGCCGGCAGGTACGAGCCGTCGACGCGGATGTCGAAGGTGTTGAACAGCACGCTCAGAGGCTGGTGACGCTCGAAGATCAGCAGGTACACGCCGACGATTACCGCGCCGACCAGTTCGCAGAGGAAGCCGAACATGGCGATACGCGCCAGCACTTTGGTGCCGCTCAGATTGACCAGCGTGGCGAACAAGGTCAGCACCAGCGCGATGACGATGTTGGTGTTGTTGCTCGGCTCAAACCCGAGCATCGCCGCCAGATACGGGCCGGCACCGACGGCCACCGCCGCGATGGTCACGCACAGGGCGATGGAGTAGATCCAGCCGACCATCCACGCCCATTTTTTGCCGACCAGACGTCGCGCCCATGGATAAACGCCGCCGGAAATCGGGAACTGCGAGACCACTTCGCCGAAGATCAGGCACACCAGCAACTGGCCGCAACCGACCAGTAGATAGGCCCAGAACATCGGTGGCCCGCCGGCCGCGAGGCACAGGCCGAACAGGGTATAAACCCCCACGACCGGTGACAGATAGGTGAACCCTAAAGCGAAGTTTTCCCACAGGCTCATGCTGCGGTTGAAGTTCGAGGTGTAGCCGAGTTTGCGCAGTTGTTCGGCATCGCTGTCGGCAACGGCGGCCGAGAATTCGGGTGAGGCATTCATGGGTGTTTGCTCCGGGAAATCGGCAGATTTCGGATGGCCGAAGCCGTGGCGGGGCTTAGCGGCGCCGCCCGGGTCGGTAGTTATTGTTTTGGAATCCTGGTGGTGCGTAATGCCGGTTTTCTTCCTGAAACCGAGGTGACGCCTTCGCGAGCAAGCCCGCTCCCACCTTGGAATGCGTCCCCCTGTGGGAGCGGGCTTGCTCGCGAAGCTTTTAAAGGCTTAGTGCTTGAACATCACATGCCGAACCGTGGTGTAGTCCTCCAGCCCGTACATGGACATGTCCTTGCCGTAGCCGGACAATTTCTGACCGCCATGGGGCATTTCGCTGACGAGCATGAAGTGTGTGTTGACCCAGGTGCAGCCGTACTGCAACCGCGCCGACAAGCGATGGGCGCGTCCGACATCCGCCGTCCACACCGAGGAGGCGAGGCCGTAGTCGGAATCGTTGGCCCACTCCAGCGCCTGCGCTTCATCGGTGAACTTGGTTACCGACACCACCGGCCCGAACACTTCACGGCGGACGATCTCGTCATCCTGCTGCGCGTCGGCCAGCACCGTCGGTTCGAAGAAGAAACCGTTGCCTTCCACAGCCTTGCCGCCGGTGATCAAGCGAATGTGCGACTGCGCCACGGCGCGTTCGACGAACGCGGCGACGCGGTCGCGATGCTGCGCGGTGATCAATGGCCCCAGTTCGGTCGACGGATCATCCTGCAAGCCGTACTTGATGCTGCTCACCGCCGCGCCGAGCTTCTCGACAAACTTGTCGTAGATGCCTTGCTGCGCATAGATCCGGCACGCGGCGGTGCAGTCCTGCCCGGCGTTGTAGAAACCGAAGGTGCGGATGCCTTCGACGGCGGCATCGATGTCGGCGTCGTCGAAGATGATCACCGGCGCCTTGCCACCCAGTTCCATGTGCAGGCGTTTGACGCTGTCGGCGGTGCTGGAAATGATGTTCGAGCCAGTGGCGATGGAGCCAGTCAGCGAGACCATGCGCACTTTAGGATGCGTGACCAACGGGCTGCCGACGCTAGGACCGCGACCGAATACCAAATTGAGTACACCGGCCGGGAAGATTTCCGACGCCAGTTCGGCCAGACGCAACGCGGTCAGCGGGGTTTGTTCCGACGGCTTGAGCACCACGGTATTACCGGCAGCGAGGGCCGGGGCGATTTTCCAGGCGACCATCATCAACGGGTAGTTCCACGGCGCGATGGAGGCAATTACGCCCACCGGGTCGCGGCGGATCATCGAAGTATGGCCGGGCAGGTATTCGCCACCGGCCGAACCGCTCATGCAACGGCTGGCGCCAGCGAAGAAACGGAACACGTCGGCAATCGCCGGGATCTCGTCGTTCAGTGCAGCGCTGTAGGGTTTGCCGCAGTTGTCGGATTCGAGTTTCGCCAGTTCCTCGCCATGAGCTTCGATGGCGTCGGCGAGTTTGAGCAGCAGCAGCGAACGGTCTTTCGGCGTGGTTTGCGACCATTCGGCGAACGCGTTATCGGCGGCGCGCACGGCGGCATCGACCTGGGCCTCGGAGGCTTCGTTGATCTCCACCAGTATGCTGCCGAGCGCCGGGTTGAGCACCGGTTGGGCCGGGCCTTCGCCGTTGACCAGGTGGCCGTTGATCAAGAGTCTGGTTTGCATGTCTGTTGTCCTCTTCGAAGCAATTGTTATTTTTCTGAAGAAACCGGGTTCCATTGTGGGAGCGGGCTTGCTCGCGAAAGCGGTGGGTCAGCCGACATCAATGCTGAATTTGATTGCCTCTTCGCGAGCAAGCCCGCTCCCACATTTCGATCCAGTTTCTTCAGTTATTCGGTTATTTCTCGCCACTGCCCGCGACACTCTCGCCACCCCGGGTCAGGTAATACGCGCCGAGAATCGGCAGCATGGTCACCATCATCACCAGCATGGCGACGACGTTGGTCACCGGCACATCCCGTGGGCGGCTGAGCTGGTTGAGCAGCCACAACGGCAACGTGCGCTCATGCCCGGCGGTGAACGTGGTGACGATGATTTCGTCGAACGACAGCGCAAAGGCGAGCATGCCGCCGGCCAACAGCGCCGAGCCGAGGTTCGGCAGGATGATGTAGCGGAAGGTCTGCCAACCATCGGCACCCAGATCCATCGAGGCTTCGATCAAACTGTGCGAAGTACGCCGCAGACGGGCGATGACGTTGTTGTAGACGATCACCACGCAGAACGTCGCGTGACCAACGATGATGGTGAACATCCCCGGCTCGATCCCCAGTGTCTTGAACGTCGCCAGCAGCGCGATCCCGGTGATGATCCCCGGCAGGGCGATCGGCAAAATCAGCATCAGCGAAATGCCCTGCTTGCCGAAGAAATCGCGGCGGTACAACGCTGCCGAAGCCAGCGTACCTAGCACCATCGCGATCAACGTGGCGATGGCGGCAATCTGCAGCGAGAGCTTGATCGCCTCCAGCACATCCGGCCGCGAAAACGCCACGCTGAACCAGTGCAGGGTGAAGCCCTTCGGCGGAAAGCTGAACGCCGCTTCCTCGGTGTTGAAGGCGTAAAGAAAGATGATCAGGATCGGGAAGTGCAGAAACACCAACCCGCCCCAGGCGGCAATGCGCAGGCCCAGTGAAGCGCGCTCAGAGTGCATCGAAGGCCCCCAGACGTTTGACGATGGACAGGTAAACCGCGATCAGCACAATCGGCACCAACGTGAACGCTGCGGCCATCGGCATGTTGCCGATCGCACCTTGCTGCGCGTAGACCATGCTGCCGACGAAGTAACCCGGCGGCCCGACCAATTGCGGCACGATGAAGTCGCCCAGGGTCAGGGAAAAAGTGAAGATCGAACCGGCAGCAATTCCCGGAATCGACAGCGGCAGAATCACCTGCATGAAGGTCTGACGCGGCTTGGCGCCAAGGTCGGCGGAAGCCTGCAACAGCGATGGCGGCAGACGCTCCAGCGACGCCTGAATCGGCAGGATCATGAATGGCAGCCAGATGTAGACGAACACCATGAACCGTCCCAGGTGCGAGGTCGACAAGGTGCTGCCGCCCACCCCGGGAATCCCCAGAATGAACTGCAACACCGGTTCCAGCCCCAGATGCTGGACGAACCACTGCGCGACACCGCCCTTGGCCAGCAGCAACGTCCAGGCGTAGGCCTTGACGATGTAACTGGCCCACATCGGCATCATCACCGCGATGTAGAAAAACGCCTTGGTCTTGCCCGTGGTGTAGCGCGCCATGTAGTAGGCAATCGGGAACGCGACGATGGCGCTGGCGATCGACACGACGATGGCCATGCTCAGCGTGCGCAGGATGATGTCGAAGTTCGACGGCTGGAACAGCGCGGCAAAATTCGCCAGCGTGAGGTCAGGGGTGACCGCCATGGTGAAGTCGTCAAAGGTGTAGAACCCCTGCCACAACAGCACCAGCAACGAGCCGAGGTAGATCGCGCCGAACCACAGCAACGGCGGCACCAGCAGCAGCGACAGATAAAGATTCGGCTTGCGATAGAGCAGGTTGGAAAACCGCCGCAACGGCGGTGCCTGGGTCATTGCGAGCGTGCTCATTTCAGACCCCGCTCGCGACGGTGTCATGCAGCGGGATCATCGCTTCCCGCGCCCAGCGTGCGCTCAGGCGTTGGCCGGTCTGGTGCTGCGCGCTGCTGTCGATCCACTGATTGTTGGCGTGGCTGATGCTCAGGGTCTGGCCGTTTTCCAGCGTCAGTTCATAGCGCGTGGCGCTGCCCTGATACTGGATGTCGTGGAGCAGACCGCTGACTTCGATTTCATGGCTGGCGAGCGGCCCTTCGGCAAAACGCACGTGCTCGGGGCGAATCGAAAACGGCTGCGGATGGCCGCTGAGCTGGCGCGCCAGATCGCCGCGAATCACGTTCGAGGTGCCGACGAATTCAGCCACGAATGTGGTGGTCGGTTTCATGTACAGATTGCGCGGGGTGTCGACCTGTTCGATGCGGCCCTTGTTGAATACAGCGACGCGATCGGACATCGACAGCGCCTCGGTCTGGTCGTGAGTGACGAAGATGAAAGTGATGCCGAGCTGGCGTTGCAGCTTCTTCAGTTCACTCTGCATCTGCTCGCGCAGTTTCAGGTCGAGCGCGCCCAACGGTTCATCAAGCAACAGCACGCGCGGGCGATTGACCAAGGCGCGGGCGAGGGCGACACGCTGGCGCTGACCGCCGGACAACTGCACCGGTTTGCGCGCGCCATAACCGCCGAGGGCGACCATGGCCAACGCCTCTTCGGCGCGCTTGTGGCGCTCGGTTTTGCTCACGCCTTTGACCTTCAAGCCATAGGCGACGTTGTCCAGCACGTTCATGTGCGGGAACAGCGCGTAGTCCTGGAAGACGGTGTTCACATCACGTTGATACGGCGGCAGACCGGCCGCTTCGGCGCCGTGAATGCGGATCGAGCCGGCGCTCGGTTGTTCGAAACCGGCGATCAGGCGCAGGCAGGTGGTCTTGCCCGAGCCGGAAGGGCCGAGCATGGAAAAGAACTCGCCGTCCTGGATGTCGATGGAAACCCGGTCAACGGCTTTCACTTCGCCGAACTGCCGGGAAACGTTGGTGAACTGGACTGCAAGCGTCATGGTGCGGTGCTCCAAAAAGGCGTGGGCTGTCGCAGCGGTCCTCGCCTGGACTTCTGAAAAAACTGAAACATCTAACGGTGAATGCGATCCGCTTTTAGCTCCCTCTCCCTCCGGGAGAGGGCGGGGGGTGAGGGTGGCCTCATTGGCCGTCGCCCTTCAATCAAGAGCAAAGCCAAAAGCCACCCCCTCACCCCAGCCCTCTCCCCCAGGGGGGAGAGGGGAAAGGGAGTTAGACCAAGTTGCTCTCGGGCTTACCTGCCGCCCATGATCGCAATGTAATCCTGAGTCCAGCGGCTATAAGGCACGAACTTGCCGCCCTCGGCCTGCGGGGTTTTCCAGAAGGCGATCTTGTCGAACTGGTCGAAGCCATTGGTCTTGCAGCCCTCGGCGCCGAGCAGTTCGCTCTCCTTGCACGCCGCCGGCACTGCTGGCAGCGAACCAAACCACGCCGCCACGTCACCCTGGACTTTCGGCTGCAACGACCAGTCCATCCACTTGTACGCGCAGTTCGGATGCTTGGCTTCGGCGTGCAGCATGGTGGTGTCGGCCCAACCGGTAGCGCCTTCTTTCGGGATGGTCGAGGCGATCGGCTGTTTCTCGTTGATCAGGCCGTTGACCTGATACGGCCAGGCGCTCGACGCGACAACACCTTCGTTCTTGAAGTCGCTCATTTGTACCGTAGTGTCGTGCCAGTAGCGGTGAATCAATGGCTGCTGCGCCCGCAACAGATCAAGCACAGCCTTGTACTGCGCTTCGGTGAGTTGATACGGATCCTTGATCCCCAGCTCAGGTTTGGCGGTCTTCAGGTACAGCGCCGCGTCGGCGATGTAGATCGGGCCGTCATAAGCCTGCACGCGGCCCTTGTTCGGTTTGCCGTCGGGGAAATTCTGCGCGTCGAACAGTACGTTCCAGCTGGTCGGCGGCGTCTTGAACACGTTGGTGTTGTACATCAGCACGTTCGGGCCCCACTGATACGGGGTGCCGTAGGTCTGGTTGTTGACTACGTACCACGGCGCATCTTTCAGCCGTGGGTCGAGGGTTTTCCAGTTCGGGATCAACGCGGTGTTGATCGGTTGCACGCGCTTGCCGACGATCAGGCGCAACGAGGCATCGCCCGAAGCGGTGACCAGATCGTAACCACCCTTGGCCATCAGGCTGACCATCTCGTCGGAGGTCGCGGCGGTCTTGACGTTGACCTTGCAGCCGGTTTCCTTCTCGAAACCGCTCACCCAGTCGTAGGCCTTGTCGCTCTCGCCACGTTCGATGTAGCCCGGCCAGGCCACGATATCCAGCTGACCCTCGCCGGCGCCGACCGCCTTCAGCGGCTCGGCCGCTTGCAGGCTGGCGCTGGCCAGCAGGGCTGTGGTGATTGCACTGAGCAGTGCGGTCTTGTGCACGAACATGGTTGAACCCTCTTCTTTAAATTATGGTCGGGGCAGTTGTGAACGCGGTGAAGCATGCCGTTGGCGGCTTGTTATTAGCGTAGTCAGAGATGCTGGCCGTGGCGGGCCATGATGTGCCGCACCACGCTGTAGTCCTGCAGCGAGTCACTGGATAAGTCTTTGCCGTAACCCGAACGTTTCAGCCCGCCGTGGGGCATTTCGCTGACCAGCATGAAATGGCTATTGATCCAGGTGCAGCCGTACTGCAAGCGGGCGGCGACCTGCATTGCCTTGTCCAGATTCTGCGTCCACACCGACGAGGCGAGGCCGTATTCGGAGTCGTTGGCCCAGTCCACGGCTTGCGCGAGTTCGTCGAATCGGGTCACGGTGACCACCGGGCCGAACACTTCGCGCTGGACGATTTCATCAGTCTGTTTGCAACCGGCCAGCAACGTCGGCTGGTAGAAGAACCCGGCGCCGGAATGCACCGCCGCGCCGGTCACCCGCTCGATGTGCGGCTGGCCGAGGGCGCGTTCGACGAAACTGGCGACGCGGTCGCGCTGGCGGGTGCTGATCAGCGGGCCGATCTCGTTGTCGGCATCGCGCTTGCCGGCGAAGCGCAGGCTGCTGACCGCTGCGCCGAGCTCGGCGACCAATTTGTCGTGAATGCCTGTTTGCGCGTAGATCCGGCACGCGGCTGTGCAGTCCTGCCCGGCGTTGTAGTAACCGTAAGTGCGCACGCCATCGACCACCGCTTGAATATCCGCGTCGTTGCAGACGATCACCGGGGCCTTGCCGCCGAGTTCCAGGTGTGTGCGTTTGAGGGTTTTCGCTGCAGCCTGGAGAATCTTCTGCCCGGTGACGATATCGCCGGTCAGCGAGACCATGCGCACCTTGGCGTGACCGACCAGATGGCTACCGACGCCTTCGCCACCGCCGCAGATGATGTTGATCACCCCGCGCGGCAGGATCTCGGCGAGTGCTGGCGCCAGTGCGAGGATCGACAGCGGTGTGTGTTCCGACGGCTTGAACACCAGCGTATTGCCGGCGGCGAGGGCCGGGGCGATTTTCCACGCGGCCATCATGATCGGGTAGTTCCACGGCGCAATCGACGCCACCACGCCAATCGGATCGCGACGCACCATGCTGGTGTAACCCGGCAGGTACTCGCCACTGAGCTGACCGGTCTGGCAGCGCACGGCACCAGCGAAGAAGCGGAACACGTCGACGGTGGCGGTCAGATCGTCCTGCCGCGCCAAGTGCAGCGGCTTGCCGCAGTTCAGCGCTTCGAGGCGAGCGAGGTAATCGGCGTGTTTTTCGACGGCGTTGGCGATGTCCAGCAGCAGACTGGAACGTTGTTGCGGCGTGGTGCGTGACCATTCGGCAAAGGCACGGTGGGCGGCGAGGATCGCGGTTTCGACCTGCTCGGTGCTGGCCTCGGCGATGTGGGTGAGGATTTCACCGCTGGCCGGGTTGAGGATCGGTTCGACAAAACCCTGCCCGGCGACCAGTTCGCCGTCGATCAACAACGCGGTACACATCGGGGTCTGCACGCCAGCCATTTTCCGCGATCTCTTTTCTTGTGTGGTCATTGTGGCTCCCGTGCCCGGGAGCCGACCGTCTTATAGATGCAGCAAGACTAGTGCGCGGCTCCGAGGTCGACAAATTCTAAATACTGAAGGTGGCATTCGATTAAATAGATGGCTTGCGTCCGCCGTGCGGCTGCTCGCGGGCTACGGTCAGAAATGGATCAACCAGGGCAGGGCGCGCGGTCCCACGGCGCCAGGCCAGACCGACATCGAGGGTCTGGTTGAGGTCGGCAATCGGCCGCGCTTCGATGATGTCGCCCTCCAGTGACCACGGGCGGTAAGTCATGTCCGGTTGAATCGATACGCCCAGACCTGCCGCCACCAGACTTCGCACCGCCTCGGTGGATGCGGTTCTGAGAGTGATCTTCGGTTGCAGCCCGGCGCCGCGCCACAAGCGCTGGGCATTGCGATCCATCTCGTCGACGTTCAGTTGAATCAGCGGCTCGCGAGCGACGTCGGCGAGGTTGATGCTGTCGTGTTCCAGCAGCGGATGTTGGGCCGGCAGCCACAGACGGTGCGGCGAGTGGGTCAGCACTTCGGTCTGCAGGGCGTGGCGGTCTTCGAGGTTGGACAGGATCAGCACGCCGACATCGATTTCGCCGCTGACCAGCAAATGCTCGATGTACGGCCGCTCGTCTTCCATCACCCGGATCTCGACGTTGGGATAGGCACGCTGGAACCGGGTGAGCAGATCGGCGAGGTAATAACCGGCGACCAGGCTGGTTACGCCGACGATCAACTGACCGGCGACCTGATCGGTGCTCTGTTGCAGGCTGCGCTTGGCGTTGTCCACCGTGGCCAGAATCAGGTGCGCCTGGCGTAGGAATTGATGACCCTGATGCGTCAGCGTCATGCCTTTGGCGTGGCGGCTGAACAGGCTGACGCCGATTTCCTCTTCCAGTTGCTGAATGGCGAGGGTCAGGGTCGATTGGGAAATAAACGCGGTTTGCGCGGCGGCGGAAATCGAGCCGGTCTCGGCCACCGCGATGAAGTGACGGATCTGACGCAGGGTCATCATGAGGGGGGGTACCCGGTGGGCGGTTTTTATAGATTGGCCTGAGTGTATATCTATTTTCGCGAAGGGCCTGCGCCTGCTGAGCAACATCTGGAAGCACACTTGCGGGCAGGGCCGGGGCACTTTCGAACTAGGCTGAGGGCCTGATAGATCCGGATAACCCCTGTTTTGGAGGCGGAATATGAACACCCGTGGATTGCTCGATCAACTACTCAAGTCTGGCCAGGATCTTTTGCAGAACAAGGCCGGTGGCGCGCAGAACAAACCCGCGGCTGGCGGGCTGGGCGGTTTGCTGGGTGGGTCTTCAGGCTCCGGTGCGCTGGGCGGCCTGCTCTCGGGGGCAGGCGGTGGTGCTCTGGCGGCCGGGGCCATGGGCCTGCTGCTCGGCAGCAAAAAGGCGCGAAAGGTCGGCGGCAAAGTTGCGGTCTACGGTGGCCTCGCTGCCCTTGGTGTGCTGGCCTATAAGGCTTACGGCAACTGGAACGCCCAGAAAGGCACCGCCCCACAAACCGAACCGCAAACCCTGGATCGTCTGCCACCGGCGCAAGCCGAGCAGCACAGCCAGGCGATTCTCAAAGCACTGGTCGCCGCCGCCAAGGCTGACGGCCACATCGATGATCGCGAACGCCAGTTGATCGAGGGCGAGTTCACCAAACTCGACAACGATCAGGAACTGCAACACTGGCTGCACGCCGAACTTAACAAACCCCTCGACCCCACCGACGTCGCCCGTGCTGCGAGTACGCCGGAGATGGCGGCGGAGATGTACATCGCCAGTGTGATGCTGGTGGACGAGGAGAGCTTTATGGAGAAGAGCTACCTGGATGAACTGGCGAAGCAGTTGAAGCTGGAGCCGGGGTTGAAGGTGGAGTTGGAGAAGCAGGTGCGACAGTTGTGAATTGGTTCCTCATCCAGGCCGATGAACATCATCAAAATCATCGGCCTTCGGAGTAGCAACGATGCCTTTCGCTTCTTGAGCGCGGTAATACGCCTCAATCGTCAACAATGGATCGATACGCGCTTTGACAATGCAAGCTTCCTTTTGCCATGGATACTCATGTAACTGCTTGGACAGAGTCTTCAGACCACCTGTGATCCATCCCTTTTCCGACTGATCTCTCCATCGTCTTGGGTTGCGGCCTGTTTTCACATCGTAGGCTGCAGTTACGGGATCAAGATGGCGGCTTTGCTCAAGCACAGGCAAGTCGGGCAATGGCTGCGTTACATCCATGTAGCGCTGCAGGCAGTCCCAGAAAGCGAGTGCGTTGGCCTGATCCAGCCCGAGCGAGTGAACCTTGGTGGCCAAGCAAATTTTATTATCCGTATAGCGGTGATTTAACCACAGCGCATAGTCATGGGAGCCGAAGCCATTAGGAAGCAGCTGAAGCACTGGGTCGAACTCTTCAAACGGGGCAACGAATAACTTTCGGAAACGCCTTTTGAACCTGAGCATGCCGTCAGTTCGATTGAATTCGCTGCCATCGTGTGTGCTGATTTTGCTATGAATCCACAGCAGTGCGTCGGTACCAAGGGACGCTACGAAATACAGAAAGGCGCCCGCCCATAGGGCGATACACATAGAGTTTGCACTGAATAATGAGTCTTTTATCCAATAGGTAGCAATTGCACCGGCTACAAATCCCAATATTTGCATGTGGTGAAGAAATTTATTTCCCGTCATGAATAACACGAGAGAGGAGAGCATCAAAATGGCAGTTGAAATACCAATGATCGCTCCTCCTGCGGTGCCAGGGTTGCCATATCCTAACTCTGTGCCTATAGAACCAAAGACCCCCAAAACCCAAGGCGCCCAGATGAACGAATAGCTGATGAGCTTAAGTACGAAGAAAAAATGGGTGGCTTTGCTGGCGTTCTGAAACTTCCAGCGTTCATGACTGCAATAGGATTCTATAACGTTATCGATTTTTTTATCTGAGTCAGAGAGTCTGATCGCTTCAAGTTGAGAGCTGACTTCCACCTCCGGTTCTAAATTGGCGTAATTGCCAAATGCGAGATGAGTGTTAAACATTCCGGTCCGGTTTGCATCTTCCCGCCAGCGAGGTGGTGGCAAAGGTTTTTTGCTATCGCTTCGATATGCTCCAATCGTATAAGTCGTATCTCTTTCTGTAATCATACTTTAGACTCGATTATCTCAATCTGCCAATAAGCTGGTGCGTCCTCGGCTGGAATTTTATCCGAAGGTGTTTGGCGATCTTTAGAAGTAAATGCTTTCCATTTTTTTGGGCTAGGTTGAGGCAGCACTAAAATATCTTCTGTTTCGTTAACGCTGAGTTCAAATTGCGCGCTGATTTTAAGCCCCTCCGTCATGTCGAAGCTATAGCGTTGCAGTGGATTAAGGTGCACGACGGGAAGGCTAGGTGACAGAATGTACAGTACACTGGTCGCATCGAGTGGTAAGGCAGAGATCTTTGGATTCGTCGCCGGTACACGGTGATACCGTTTGACCGCTAATAATCCAGACTTCTCTAATTTGCTTTGGAATTCTTGTACGATCAATCGGAACTTTTTATCATTTTCAAACATTGCGAGTAGAGGCGAGCTCAAAACTACAGCCCAGTCATTGTCATTCAGCAGTTGCTTTTCAGGAAGCACGCATTCCAGTGCCGAGTCAGGCTTTTTTGACCGATTGTTATCTGCGTTTTGTAATGCGATTCGATGAGCCGCTGGCGCCTTTTTGCGCCATTGCGATAAGCGCTCAACAAATATCTGGGGTCTCCCGATGATGCCCAGAAGTTGCTGATAAGCTATTTTCTGGTCTTTTAAATGGGTAAAAATATCACTCTTGCCAATGAGGCTGTCCAACATTCCTGCCTCGGCAAATTGAATCCCAAAAGGGCCTTTTTTTACGATTATTTCAGTATCGCTGTCAGTGAATATATTCGCAGCAATTGTGCCGCCGATAGTCATTAACACGCCAGCGAGCAAGATGTATGGATTTACAACCAGACCTAATCCATAAGCGCCCCACAAGCCGCTGCCAACTGCAACAACTCCATACGCTGCGGCGGCATCAGTATCGCCCTGACTGAAGGATCGGTAACTGTCCCATCCGCCCAGTACCGCACCTCCAAGGGTTGCGATACCGCCTACCGAACGAAGTAATGGTAGTTTTGAACTGCCCGTCTGGTTTTTTAGATTCTTTGCCCAGTTTGTGGAGATTTTCGCTATGTCAAATCGCGGCTTGGTTAACTTTTGCTCCATCGTTGAACCGAGTAGTAGCTTGCTGTGGCTTCCCAGCGCTGCAGATAAATCCAGTGTTGCGCTGGCTATCCCTGCGCTTCCTCGAAGGGTCTCATCACTACTGTTGAGGTCTTTATAGGCTTTTATCTGTGCCCAAATATTATATGTTGCAAAGGCAACCATGAGTGTTGGTATTGTTTTGTTTTTCTCTAAAGCTTGCGTAGCTGAACTCATTTGTACGCGAAAGGCGCTGTAACTTGCCAGGTCCGGGTGGTCCTTGGGTATTGCAATTACGGTTAAGTTACGCAGGCTTGGTCGTGAGGAGGCGCCGATTCGTGGACTTGTGCTACCTAAAATTCCACCTGATTGATTATGCAACGTCGCATAGCGATAACTTTTTCTGGTTAGTGCCTGACGTTCGACTTCAGTGATTCCACCGCGCAAACCAGCGCCTTGTACACCAATAACAACATAATCCTGTGCGAGCGCTTGGCCTTGTTGCATCAGTTTTATAGTTGCTACTTTTGGCAGTAGCACTGAGAGTGTAGAAAATGCGGGCGTGAATATACGATCAAGCTGAATTTTTGAGGCGTTTTGAGATAGTCGGCCAATTTGCGCGACTACACTTGCGCCAAAGTTATCGAATAAGTCAGCGAGAAAATAAACGAAACCCTTCCCCGCACTTGGCTGATCCACTGCTCCGGTCAACGTGGATGTCAGGATCAAAGTACTCAGCCCGGTCAATGCTGGGTCGGGCGCTTGGGCTGTTTTTCGAAGTTTGATAATTCGTTTTATCGTCTCTGGAAGCTGTTCCTGGTTTTTTGCTAATAACAGTGAGCCAAGCGGGTGCTCACCTTTCAATATGGCCTCGCAAATGCGATTTGCGGACGTAGTAATCTCTTTGTATCCTTCACCGGTATACATTGCATCGCAACGATCAGGTAACTGATTGAGCGCCTCAAGTATTTCGGTCATTAAACTGTAAGGCTCTAAGAGGCCCTCATCATTTCTATAGCACCAGTCAAGAAGGACTGTGTGCACTTTTCTGTCAGTTATTTCAATAAGGCGAGCCAGTCTTGCGGCCAATTGCTCTCGACATTTTTTTCGCTCCTCTTCAAATACGACACTCTGCAATTTGGGCAAATCGACCTTGTCTTTTAAGTCGGCCAATGGCCCTTCGAGCGTGCTGTACAAAACCTGAGCATATTGTCCATGTTGCTGATGGGGAACAAGAGCATTCAGAGTCTGCAGATAATCAACACATTCGCGAATTTGCGTCGTCGCGTGGCGCACTTCGTATAGCGGATCGTCGAGAATCATCCCAATCAGATGCGGGTAACCACGCAGTCCGTTTTGGGTCAGCAAATCCTCTCCAGCCTCCAGGGTCGGTAGAGCCGGCGGTGGCGCGTGTTTTATTTTTTGAGCGAGCTCTTCTTTGCGCTTTTGCAGCTTCACGATTAGCGCATCGGGTTTGAAGGCTGCGAAGTCCGGCGTGAACTGTGCAGGATCTTCCATAGCCGCTTCAATGCTGAAGTCGCGTGAACGCAGGCCTTTGGTCAGTTTTGCGATCGGTGTCGCGGGGTGAATTGATGTGGGTTTCCAGATCGTCGTCTCACCCGCTGTTGCTGCCCAGGCGGAGGCCATATTTTGGCTGCGGGCCCTTATTCGGCTCGGGTCTTCTTCCAGCCAGGTGATGTATTCCCACGTCCAGGAAACTTCACTAAAAGCCATGCTGAATTGTCGACCCAAAAAGCGGCCGTCGAGCATCATCGGTACCAGGATCAACTGCTGATTGACGCCTACTGGCTCACGTTTATCGGCGTTGCCTTTTTGATCCGCCACTTTTCGCCAGTGGACCAGGTCGACTTCGGCCAACTGCCCTTTACCATCAGTAACGAGTTCACGCCAAACCTTGTTGTTTTGGAACACATAGACGCGACCCACCCGCGGCACGCCGCCCTGCAGCGTTTCATTGAGCTTGTCGTGGCCGGGCAGGCGGGCCAGAGGTGTGACTGCAAGCACAATATTTTTCTGGAACCTGTCCAGTTCTTCAGTGGTTTTCGCGTCCACCATGACGGGAATCTGCAGGTGCCCGCCGTCGATACGTTCTACGTTAAGCACCAGCCGGTATTTTTGATCATTCTCGTAGTCGACCTTCTTACGCGTTCCTTCGTTAATGGACTTGTCCTTGAACTCACTCATGCCTTGTCCTCTGGCCCCAGCAATTGCAATTGGCTGCCTGATTCGGGATCGCCCCACACATCGACGATGAGGGCCTCTTTACCTTTTTCGCTGGTATTTCTCGCGGCGGGTTTATTTAGCGGTGCGTTGCCCAGGAGTTGTCCGACCGGCGCGGTATCTGCTGGCTTGGGTGGCACTGGCAGTGCCGCTGCAGCTCCCGTCCCGCTAACTGGACTGCCGCCGGAGTTCATGTCTATCACCGGGCCGCTCAGTGTAACGCCACTGGCGTCGATCTTGATGAAGCTGCCGCCGCCAATCAGGGTCAGTTCGCTACCGGCTTCCATTACGATTTTGGTGCCACTATCAAGATGAATCTCCTGACCGGCATCAATGAACTGGCCGGTGCCGATCTTGATGTGCTGGTTCACGCCCACGGTCAGGTGGTCGTTGGCGCGGGCTTCGACTTTGCGGTCGGCGTAGACGGTGTGGTGTTCTTCTGCCTTGAATTCGGTGTAGCTGTTTTGCTCGACGGTGTCGTGGCGTTCGTTGCCGACGCGGATCTTCTGGTCGTGCTCGATGTTCTCGTCCCAGTCGCGCTGGGCGTGCAGGTAGATCTGCTCCTGACCTTTCTTGTCTTCGATGCGCAGTTCGTTGTAGCCGCCACCGCCCATGGAGCTCAGGGTCTTGAAGGTGCTGCGGGTCTTGTTTGCCGGCAGCTCATACGGGACGGTGTTTTCCTTGTGGTACAGGCAGCCGCTGATCAGCGGTTGATCGGGGTCGCCTTCAAGGAAGGTCACCAGCACTTCCATGCCGATGCGCGGGATGGCGATGCCGCCGTACTGGGCGCCGGCCCAGGCGCTGGAGACGCGCAGCCAGCAACTGGTCTTGTCGTCGGCCTGGCCTTCGCGGTCCCAGTGGAACTGGACTTTGACCCGGCCGTACTCGTCGCAGTGAATCTCTTCACCTTTGGGGCCGGTCACCACGGCGCTCTGGCTGCCGAGGATGCGCGGTTTCGGGTGGCGCAGCGGTGGACGGTTGGGCACGTCCCACGGGGTCGCCTGAAAGCGGTTGCGATAGCCCTGATGGAAATCGTCTTTGAGGGCAGTGGTGTCGCTGGTCACCGACTCTTCCAGCACTTGCGGCTGCTTGCCTTCGTGCAGGACTTCGGTCAGCAGCCACAGGTCATTCCATTTGGCTTTCGGGTGCTCGGTCAGGGCGAGGAAATGACCGCTGACCAGAAGTGGCTGATCACTCTTGCCTTCGGCGAGCTGGAAGTCGCTGCGGTGACGTTCGAGGGCGCGTTTGGCCAGGTGCTTGCCGCGCTCGCGGTCGATGAAACGGCCCGGGTAGTCGTAGTCTTCGAGGTCGGGCAGGGCGTCGCCACGGTTTTCGCTTTCCAGGGTCAGGCGTGGTTTTTCGAAGTCGTAATCGCGGCGCGTGGTGCGGCTGGTGCGGGTTTCCAGGCGCAGGTCGAAACGCTTGATCACCGGGTTACTGGCGACCATGCCGGAGTCTTGCTGGTAGGCCACAGGCTTGAGTTTCGGGAACACCGTCTGGTCATCGCCGAACACCAGCTTGTGCGCCGTGGCGCTGTGCTGGAAGTGGTAGTGAATACCTTCTTCCTCGCACAGACGCTGGATGAAATGCAGGTCCGATTCATCGTATTGCACGCAGTAGATGCGCTCGGGATAGATCGAACCGGTCTTGAATTCGTAGGCGTTGCTTTGAATGCCGTGCTCTTCGAGAACCATGCCGATGATTTTCGGCACCGTGAGGTTCTGGAAGATCCGTTGGTTGACGCGGTGCGCCAGGTACGACAATTGCGGGCGCAGGGTCACCGAGTAGCGCGTCAGGC
>NZ_JASCPO010000460.1:0-1782 GCF_029960145.1 Pseudomonas sp. PS01299
TTTATCCCCGATGGACTGCGCAGCAGGCCCGATCTCTTGGGGCCGCTTCGCGCCCCATCGGGGATAAATCCCCTCGCCACAGGGCCGGTGTGCATCAATCGGGATAAGGCGTTTTCAGCGTTTTACGCTGAGGTCGATCTGGGTCATACGGCTACGCACCGTGAACACCCCATCCCCCGAAAGAATCGCACTGCGCGCAAACAGGCGCCCGCTCTCCCAGTTCGAAAGCCCCAGTTCCGGCTTGTTCAGCGCGTACTGGCCATCGACCCAACGGGTAATCCCGTTACCCACAAACGGCGCGTTCACCGCGTTGTAAAAACGCTCTTGCGCAGCAGCATCCTCGCTGATCAACGACACCGTGAACTGCGGGCTGTAGCGGTTGAACAGCGCGATCGCCTGATCCAGTTCGTCGACAATCATCAGGCTGACTTCCGGGGTTTCTTCCCACTCCCACTCGCGGCCCAGCTCTGATTCCGCCAACGCTTCGGCCAGAGCTTCGGTCTGATAACCCTCGGCGCGATAGACCTCGACCGTCGCGTTCTGCCACTCAGCCGGCAGGTAACTTTCGCAGCCTGTGACGATGTGCAATTTGCAGCCCTGACCGCGTGCGCTGCCGGCCTGCTGCAGCGCATTGAGGAACAGCGGGATCAGCTCGACGGCACGATCACGTTGAATCAGGCAGACGTTCAGCGTGTTGCAGACTTTGCGATCCAGCGAATTACGCACCACGGCGGCGAAGCGCGTGGCGTCGGCGTCACGATCGGCAATCAGCCACGCGCCACCAGTGCCGTGCAGGCTGACCGCCGTGCCCGCCTGCTGGGCGATGCTGCCCAACTGGCTGACCGCGCGGCCCGAACCCCGGGCCACCGCCAGCGACAAACGCCGGTCGGCGAACATCGCCCAACCGGCGGCGTGATTGACGCTTTCCACCAGCGACACCGCACCCGCTGGCAAACCGGCATCGGCCAGCGCCGGATTCAGCGCGTGAGTGACGATTGCTTGCGCGGTGCCCAATGCATCGCTGCCGATACGCAGCACCGCAGTGTTGCCGGTGCGCAGTACACCGGCGGCATCGGCGAACACGTTCGGCCGTCCTTCGAACACGAACGCCACGATGCCCAGCGGCGACACCACTTGCTCGACCTTCCAGCCGTCGTGTTCGACGCTGCTGATGACCTTGCCGCGCGTGGCCGGCGCATCCCGCCAGGCGCGCAGACCGGCGATCATGTCGCGGCGCATGCGTTCGTCGGCGAGCAGTCGGGTGGTCGAGCGGCCACGGGCCTTGGCGCGTTCGATGTCGGCCAGGTTGGCGGCTTCGATCAGGTTCCAGCACTCTGCGGTTTCCAGGCGTTGTGCGAACAGATCGAAGAAGTGGCTGATGGCCTCGTCGGAGACTGCCGACAATGCAGTGAATGCCGCTTCAGCACGCTCGATTGCCACCGCAGCCGCTTGTTGATCGACCACCGGAATCAGCAACAGCTCGCCACTCACCTGCTCGACCAGCAGGTGGTCACCGGGCTGAAACCGCGCCGCCAGTTCGGGGCTGACCACGGTCACGCGGTTGCCAGCGAAAGGGATCGGCGTGCCAGCGACTAGACGTTCGAGCGCAAGAGACATGAAGCGGATTCACCATATGAGGGGCGGCCGGAAAATGTAGCGGATTCTGCGCTGAAACACACCTTCTACAAACACCACCGAACCTGTGGGAGCGGGCTTGCTCGCGAAGGCGTCGGCACCATCAACATGGATATTGAATGTGCTGGCCTCTTCGCGAGCAAGCCC
>NZ_JASCPO010000461.1:0-1757 GCF_029960145.1 Pseudomonas sp. PS01299
GGCGTCGGCACAGTCAATATTTCAGTGACTGACCCACCGCATTCGCGAGCAAGCCCGCTCCCACAGGGGATTGCACCCTGACTCCCGAATTTTGTGTGGACACCGACATGACCCAACGCTGCAATTCCTACTACACCGCCACCCTCAACCAGGACACCGACTACCCGACCCTGCAGGGCCGGCACCAGGTTGATGTGGTGATCATCGGCGGCGGTTTCACTGGCGTCGCCAGCGCCGTGGAACTCGCCGAAAAAGGCCTGAAAGTCGCCATCGTCGAGAGCCACAAGATCGGTTGGGGCGCCACCGGGCGCAATGGCGGGCAAGTCACCGGCAGCCTCTCCGGCGACGGTGCGATGCGCAAACAGATGCGCCCGAAACTCGGTGATGAAGTCGACGATTTCATCTGGCACCTGCGCTGGCGCGGTCATCAAATCATCCAAGAACGCGTGGCGAAATACAGCATTCAGTGCGATCTCAAGCATGGCCATCTGCACGCCGCTTACAAGCCGAGCCACATGGACGGTTTGCGCAACGATTACGAGGAAGCCGTGCGTCGCGGCCTGGGCGATGAAGTCAGCCTGCTCGACCGCAGCCAAGTGCGCGACCTGCTGCAAAGCGACCTCTACCACGGCGCAATCAAGAACACCCGCAACATGCACCTGCACCCGCTCAACCTGTGCATCGGCGAAGCGCGGGCGGCGGAAAGTCTAGGTGCCTTGATCTTCGAGAACAGTGAGGTGCTGGAAATCATTCACGGCAAGACGCCAGGCGTGCGCACCGCCCACGGCCAGATCGACGCCAATCAAGTGATGCTCGCCGGTGACGTCTATCACAAGCTCGAACCGGGTCAGCTCAAGGGCAAGATTTTCCCGGCCATGGGCGGCATCGTCACTACCGCGCCGCTGGGTGATCTGGCGCGGCAGATCAACCCCGAAGACCTGGCGGTGTACGACTGCCGTTTCGTCCTCGACTACTACCGCCTCACGGCCGACGGGCGCCTGCTGTTCGGCGGCGGCGCCAATTACAGTGGCAAGGATTCACGGGACATCGCCGCCGAGCTGCGCCCGTGCATCGAGCAGACGTTCCCGGCGCTCAAAGGGGTGCAGATCGACTACCAGTGGAGCTGCGCGATGGGCATCGTGATCAACCGCATCCCGCAACTGGGCAAGCTCTCGGACAACGTCTGGTATTGCCAGGGTTATTCCGGACACGGCATCGCCACCACCCACATCATGGGCGAAATCATGAGCCGCGCGATCACCGGGCAGATGGAACAGTTCGACACCTTTGCGCAGTGCCAGCATATTCGGGTGCCGATGGGGGATTTGCTGGGCAATCCGCTGCTGGCGGCGGGGATGTGGTATTACCAGATGCTTGAAAAGTTGCGTTGACCGCACCGGCCCCATCGCGAGCAGGCTCACTCCTACAAGGGAAACGCGTTCCAAATGTGAGAGCGAGGCTGCTCGCGAAGAGGCCAGCAGTCTCACTACAAATCTCAGTCCGGCAACTGCCCCCCCATTGAAATTCATTCCAAATGTGGGAGCGGGCTTGCTCGCGAAGGCTCCAGCCGCCTCACTATACAAATCTCAGTCCGGCAACTGCCCCCCCCCATTGAAATGCATTCCAAATGTGGGAGCGGGCTTGCTCGCGAAGGCTCCAGCCGCCTCACTATACAAATCTCAGTCCGGCAACTGCCCCCCCCCCATTGAAAGGCATTCCAAATGTGGGAGCGGGCTTGGGCGCGAGGGCGCCAGCAG
>NZ_JASCPO010000462.1:0-1738 GCF_029960145.1 Pseudomonas sp. PS01299
GATTTATCCCCGATGGGTTGCGAAGCAAACCCAAACCTGCAACCGTTTTCCCACTGACATATCGTATGCAATGGGTTCAGGGCCGCTTCGCGCCCCATCGGGGATAAATCCCCTCGCCACAGGTATAACATCGGACGTCTATCGCAAAAAAAAGCGGACAGCCTTGGCTGTCCGCAAATATGCGCACATAGAGAGGAGCTTATCGCAACAGCGTTAGAACGTAGACTGAATTTTCAGGCCAGCGACCAAAGCGTTGTCCACTTCATCCACACCACCCGGGTGAGTGATGTATTGCAGGTTAGGGCGTACGGTCAGCCAGTTGGTGACGTGGAAGCCGTAGTTGATCTCGTAGTTGTATTCGGTTTCACGAATTGGCGAGAACACCGGGTTGTCGTAGTCCGAAACACCGTTGGAAGCATTCAGGAACTCGGCGTTTTTCTTCACGTCATCGTTGACGTGGATACGCGCCGCACCAATGCCGACGTCATCTTTAGGACGCGCGTCGAACGGGCCTTTGTAGACAAACATCACCGACTGGTAGTTGTCGATGAAGTTGGTGTCCTTGTCGTGGAAGGTCGCGTTGGCGGCGATGTTCAGACCGCGCGAAGCATCACCGTTGTGGCTGGTGAGTTGCTGCTGCGCGACGAACCAGTAGCCGTGTTTGCTGCTGTGGGTCTTGTACGCGTCGCCAGTGGTTGCAGCGTCGAAGCCGTTGACGTCTTCACGGACGTCATTGGCGTCAGCCGTGCTCTTGTAGTAACCGACGCGGTATTCGCCCGGCAGGCTGTTGACCTTCGGCGACCAGACCAGTTCGACTGGCAGAACAGTCCCTTTGGTGCCGCTGCCGCTGAGCTTGAAGCCGTTGCCGTGTTCCAGTTGCGACGGGTTCTGGTTGTAAGCACCGATCTGCGCGTAGAGCTCGTCGTTGATGTTGTACTTCACGCGGATCGCGGCCTGGCTGACGGGCCAGTTGTACCAGATGTTGGTCGCCCAGTTACCCACTTGCGAGCCGCAGAACGCCAGGTTCTGGAAGTCGCACGGGAAGGTGTTGAAGTCTTCGCCTTCACCGAAGTAACCGGCCTTGACGTCGAGCTTGTTGTCGAAGAACTGGTGCTGAATCCACAACTGGGTCAGACGCACCATGTGGCCACGACCGTAGACTTCCTGCGACGACGACAGAGTGCCGGCACGCGGATCGCCAACGCGATCGTTGGAGATGTTTTGCCCGTTACGGTTGGTCAACTGGATCTTGGCCTGAGTGTTGTCCCAGCCCCAGAGTTTTTGCAGGTCCAGCGCCACGCCCAGACCGAACTGATCGCTGTAGCGACCGGTCTTGTCGTCGTTGTAGCCGCCATGCAGGTTAGCGCCCATTTCCCCAACGTAGTCGGCCTTGATGTCGATACCCTGCTCGATCAGCTTGGTCCGCTCGCCACCCCAGTCACCGGTCATCCATTTCGAGTCGGAGCTGAAGGCATCCGCCGCCATGGCGTTACCGGCCAGCACCAATGCCGCCGCAGCTGACACTTGGCAGATCAACCGGGCATTGACGTGTTTCTTTTTCATCCCTACATCCTCGTCTTTATTGTTATTAACTGTTTTTTTCCAACGTGGTTTACATAAATTGCGATGCTCGACAGGCCGAACACCACTTTTCCCCTGTGGAAGCGGGCTTGCTCGCGAAGACGTCATGTCAGTCGCCATGTGTGCTGCCTGACACTCCGTTTTCGCGAGCAAGCCC
>NZ_JASCPO010000463.1:0-1714 GCF_029960145.1 Pseudomonas sp. PS01299
GGCTTGCTCGCGAAGAGGCCGTGTCAGTCGACATCAATGTTGGATGACACACCGCTTTCGCGAGCAAGCCCGCTCCCACACGGGTTCCGTGCACTGATCCGGCAGATAACGGATATGTAATTCCTCCGCCACCGTCACGAAAGGTTCACCTTGTTACCTTGATCCCGTCAGTTACTTAAACGAGGAATCAACCATGA
This sequence comes from Pseudomonas sp. PS01299, assembly GCF_029960145.1. NCBI lineage: Bacteria > Pseudomonadati > Pseudomonadota > Gammaproteobacteria > Pseudomonadales > Pseudomonadaceae > Pseudomonas > Pseudomonas sp. PS01299. Next base: position 198 of record NZ_JASCPO010000463.1, read on the forward strand.
AATTCGCCCAACTGAGCACCTTCGCAGCCGCCCTGATGCTGTCGTCCCTGGCCATGGCCGAAGGCGGTGGTGACCGCACGTTCGACCGGATGATGACCGCCAATGATCGCGCCGTGGAGCTGTTCGTGGCCAAGGAACAGGCCCGCGACCCGGTCGTCGTCAACGAGAAGAAAGACGCCAGCACCAAAGACCTGTAAGCCCGGCGCACTGGAACAAGCCCGTTGTCGTGTGCCGATGCCGGGCTTTTTTACGGAGGAGTAAACATGCAGTTGATCAAATGGATGACCTTCGCCGGCGTCATGGCGATGTCGGTAAATGCACTGGCTGAAGGCGGCGGCGATCGCACTTTCGAACGTGCTTTCAGCGCCAACGCCAAAGCCATGGAGCAATACGCCGCCGAGCGCGGCAAAGCGGCGCCGGTGGTCAAGGAATATGAATACGGCATGAAGCTCGACGTGGTGAAAATCGTCAGCGTGGTGAAGCCGCAGCCGGCTTGCTCGGTGGTGCCGACGGCCATGACTTACGAAGACTCGCAAGGGCAGCTCAATACGCTCAAGTACAGCGTGGCAGGCCTGTGCCGCAACAGTGGTGGCTAACCAACACCTAATCCCTGTAGGAGCTGCCGAAGGCTGCGATCTGTTGATCTTGGTCTTCAAAGTCAAAGATCGCAGCCTTCGGCAGCTCCTACACGGGGCACATTTTCAGTATCACGATCTGTATTTAGATTCGGAATGTTTAAAGGTTGTGTGGGAAAAGCTGAACCTTCCCACAATGTTTTCAGGTTGTCCCTCGGACGTCCGCTCTCTAGCCTGTGTGGGTCGCTGCCAAATCAGCGATCGGGATTGGAACCCCGGGACCCAAGAAGCGCAAAAGAGGCTTTCATGACGTATGCTTGCGCACCTTCATGGTGTGCACTCTGTTATGGCGGCTGTGCGCGGGAGACTTCGAGTCTGCCGGGTTTTCTCTGGTCCCCGGGTTCCAACCTGCGTACAGCTGCCACCCATCGCGTGGAACCGAATGGGCCAGCTCCACCGCAAGACTGGAGATACACCATGAAAAAGCCAATACCCAATCCGCCCGAAGCGAACGCTGCTGCAGACCCCGATCCAACATCCCCCTACGCCGCCATCGACACCCACAAACTCCACGAAGCCGCCGAGCGCGCCCTCGACTACTACCTCAAGCCCGCAGCGCCCATCATGGCCACGCCTTACACCGCCAACGCGCTGTTTCTGGTCAATCCCAACGCCGACACCGAATCCCTGCTGGCCAACGCCTGCGAATCCCTGGCCTCGGCCACGGTGATGCTCGGCGACTTCGCCGCGTTGCTGGAGGGCACGCATCGCAAGACGCTGCTCGGCATCGCGCAGGTGGTCATGCTCGGTGAACTGGCGGTGAACAAAGCGCTGGATAAAGTGGAACCCGGCTCGTAATCCCTGTGGGAGCGGGCTTGCTCGCGAAAGCGGTGTGTCATTCAGCAATGATGTTGACTGACACGGCCCCTTCGCGAGCAAGCC
>NZ_JASCPO010000465.1:0-1696 GCF_029960145.1 Pseudomonas sp. PS01299
AGCAAGCCCGCTCCCACAGGGGGGGGTGTTGAAACACAGGTCTCGGTCACACCAAAGATCAACTGTGGGAGCGGGCTTGCTCGCGAAGGGGCCGGTGCAGTCTCCACACAATCTCCATATTCCCCCCACATTCCCCTCATACATCAACAGCAGACTCTGCCCATCCAAACAGGGAGAGTCCCATGAACAAGAATCTGACCATAAAGCTCGGGGCGATTGCCCTGCTGATCCTGCTGTTGCTGATACCGCTGCTGATGATTGACGGCATCATCGATGATCGCCAGCAACTGCGCGACGGCGTGCTCGAAGACATCGCCCGCAGCTCCAGCTACAGCCAGCAACTGAGCGGGCCGGTGATGGTGGTGCCGTATCGCAAAGTGGTGCGCACCTGGAAGACCAACGAGAAAACCAGTCAGCGCTACGAAGAACTGGGCGAAGAGCGTGGTCGGCTGTACTTTCTGCCGGAGCGTTTCGAGCTCGACGGCCAGGTGCAAACCGAACTGCGCAATCGCGGTATCTACGAAGCGCGACTGTTCCATGCCGACAATCGCATCAACGGGCATTTCTCGTTGCCGGCGCAATTGGGTATCAAGGAAGACTTTGTCGATTACCAGTTCGACGCGCCGTTTCTGGCGGTGGGCATCAGCGATATTCGCGGCATCGAAAACGCCCTGAAACTGGAACTCGATGGCCAGCGCCTGGACTTCGTGCCCGGCACTCAGGTGGGTTGGCTCGGCGAAGGCGTGCGGGTGACGTTGCCAGCGCTGGATACCCGCAACGCCACGGAGCTGACCTTCGGTTTCGACCTGCGTCTGCAAGGCACCGGTTCGTTGCAGGTGTTGCCGGTGGGCAAAAGCAGTCACGTCAGTCTTGCCGCCAACTGGCCGCACCCCAGTTTTGTCGGCAACTTCCTGCCGGGCAAACGCGAGATCAGCGACCAGGGTTTCAGCGCCGATTGGCAGACCACATTTTTCTCCACCAACCTGCAAGAAGCCATGAGCCGTTGCGTGATGGGCAATGACTGCGAGGCATTCAACGGGCGCAGTTTTGGTGTGAGTTTCATCGATCCGGTGGATCAGTACCTGAAGAGTGATCGGGCGATCAAATATGCGCTGTTGTTCATCGTCCTGACGTTCGCCGGTTTCTTCCTGTTCGAAGTGCTCAAAAGTCTGGCGGTGCACCCGGTGCAATACGCATTGGTCGGGGTGGCGCTGGCGTTTTTCTACCTGTTGCTGTTGTCGTTGTCGGAGCACATCGGCTTTGCCCTGGCGTATCTGCTGTCGGCCAGTGGCTGTGTGCTGTTGATCGGGTTTTATGTTTGCCACGTGCTGCACAGCGTGCGCCACGGCCTGAGTTTTTCTGCGGGATTGGCGGCGTTGTATGGCCTGCTGTATGGCTTGCTCAGCGCTGAGGACTACGCGCTGCTGATGGGGTCGCTGCTGCTGTTCGGCTTGCTCGGGGTGTTCATGGTGCTGACGCGCAAACTCGACTGGTATGGGATCGGGCAGAAACCGGCCAGGCCGCTGGAGTTTGATGTGGGGGCGATGCAATGAGCGGGTTGCGGGAGGATCAGCGCTGGAAGGAAGAGTTGGTGACGCGGATTGTCGGGTTTCTGCCTGTGGAAACGAAGTGGTGCCTTCGCGAGCAAGCCCGCTCCCACAGGAGTACGCATTCCAATGTGGGAGCGGGCTTGCTC
>NZ_JASCPO010000466.1:0-1695 GCF_029960145.1 Pseudomonas sp. PS01299
GGCTGACTGAGGTGTCAGGCGTCAAACATCGACCTGAAAGACCGAGTCGATTATGGATTCACAGCGCAAGTATCCGGTCGGCGTACTTCGCGAGCATCCCCCAATCGGTCCCCTCTCCCTGTGGGAGAGGGCTAGGGTGAGGGGCTCTTGATTTTGCTCAGGCGTAATAGTCGACGGCGCTGCTGCCGATCACGCTGGTGGTTTGCGCAGCAGCTTCCGCCACGGCCGCCGGCGTCAGCTCTTCTTCCGCCGAATCCAGACGTCCGCCCGCGGCGCTGGTGCGACCACTCTGACCCTGCTGCGCCTGTTCCTGACCCTGCTGACCCTGCCAGCCACGGCTCTGGTCGGAGACATTGACGTCGACCTGGCCCATGCCCTGCTGGGTGAACATGTCACGCAAGCGATGCATCTGACCGTCGAGCGCTTCGCGCACGCTTGGGTGCGCGCTCATGAAGGTCACCTGGGTCTGCTGATCCGGCACCATGTTGACCCGAATATCCAGACGCCCGAGTTCCGCCGGCTGCAATTGAATATCCGCCGCCTTCAGGTTGGCGCTGGACAGGTACATGACGCGGTTGACGATTTCTTCGGTCCAGCCGCTCTGATGCATGGCGATCGGTTGATTCACCGGCACCGCGTTCGCGGTTTTCGGAGTGGCCGCCTGAGTCAGCGCCGCCAGACGGTTGGCGAAATCATCGACACGGGTGTCGCTGGTAGCAGCCTTCAGATCTTTCAGGCCATCGTCTATCAGGCCGCTGAAGGCCTTTTCACCATTCTGACTGGTGCTGTCCTTGTCGGCCTGCACGTCGAGCATGCTCGCCATGCCGGCAGCGAAGTTCTGCGCCGCAGTCAATTCACCGTCGGCCTGAGCCTGGGCCGGTGTAGCTTTGGGTTGGGCCTGGCTGCTGGCGGAAATGTGCCCGCCCTGCTCCATCGCCATACGCAGCGCCGGCAACGAGTCGAGTGGATCGGCCGCCGGGTCGAACGCGCTATCGGTTGATGCCGCCGGATCTTTGACCACGGCTGGCGCCAAAGTGGCGGCCACGACCGGCGTTTCGGTTTTGGCCGGTTCCGGTGTTGCAGCGACTGGCGCTGCCACCACCGGCGCGGTCACCAGCGGCTGCACGGTTTGCGCCAGTGCCGGATCCAGCGCCGGATCCACCGGGGTGGTGTCGGCCACTGGCGTCTGCGCGCTGTCGGCAGCAGCATCGGCGGCGGCCTTGTCAGCGGCGGCCTGATCATCGGAGGTGGTCGACGCGGTCTTGTCGGCAGGCAAGGCATTGCCGCTATCGGCAACGGTCTGTTGCGTGGCGGCAGACTTATCCTTGGCGAAATCTTTCTTGTCGCTGTTGTCGGCAACCTTGTCGCGCGCCGGTTTCAACGAACTGTCAGCGCTCGCAAGGGGCTTTTTCGGGCCTTGATCGGCGAACACCTGAGCGAAGCTTGAGGCCTTGTCCCCGGTGTCTGCGGCCATGACCGGCGTTTTCGCGGCGGCGGCTTGCGCCTTGGCCTGGGCGGCAGATTGAAGAAGAACATTGGGGGTCGCAGGCATGACACGGTCTCCGCTGCACTGGGATCGTAGGTACAGTTGACGAGGAATATTGCAAGTGTCGGGCCAGTTTTGTCCGGCGCGTGCGAAAAGCGCCGGCCGGGAGGTTTGAATGGGTCAGGGCTGTCGGGTATACACATCTGACG
>NZ_JASCPO010000467.1:0-1691 GCF_029960145.1 Pseudomonas sp. PS01299
CGCGAAGGCGGTGTGTCAGTCGACATATTCTTTGACTGATACACCGCCTTCGCGAGCAAGCCCGCTCCCACATTGGGTTCTGGGGTGTTGCTTAGGGCTTGGCGGCCGCCAGAATCAGCGTTTTCATCTCGGAAACAGCTGACTTGAAGCCCACGAACAACGCATGCGCCACCAGCGCATGGCCGATGTTCAATTCGTTGATGCCTTCGATCGCCGCCACGGCTTCGACGTTGTGATAATGCAGGCCATGCCCGGCGTTGACGATCAGGCCCTGCGCCAGACCAAACGCCACGCCGTCCGCCACACGCTTCAATTCTTCAGCAACTTCAGTCGGGGTTTCGGCATCGGCGTAACGCCCGGTATGCAGTTCGATGGCCGGCGCACCGACGCGCTTCGACGCAGCGATCTGGCGCTCGTCAGCATCGATGAACAGCGACACCTCGCTGCCGATCTTCGACAGGCGCTCGACCGCTGCCCTGATGCGTTCTTCCTGCCCCGCTACATCCAGACCGCCTTCAGTGGTCAGTTCCTGACGGGTTTCCGGAACCAGGCAGATGTGCGCCGGACGGATGCGTTCGGCGAACGCCATCATTTCTTCGGTGACGCCCATTTCGAAATTCATGCGGGTCTGCAGCACATCCTTGAGCAGCAGCACGTCGCGCTCCTGAATGTGCCGGCGGTCTTCACGCAAGTGCACGGTGATGCCATCGGCGCCCGCCTCTTCCGCGTCCAGCGCTGCCTTGACCGGATCCGGGTAGCGTGTGCCACGGGCCTGACGCAGGGTGGCGACGTGGTCGATGTTCACGCCAAGAAGAATGCGATTGCTGGTGGTCACGGATGCGCTCCTGAAGGGAAAGATTCGGCGCACAGCATATCAGGGCTTGCGAAATAGCTCGCGGCTGACGAGGGGGCGACCGCCCAAGTGCACGGCCAGTGCCTGACGCATCAGACGCTTGGCCGCCGACAGTGCGCCGGGAGCGGTCCAGTCGGCTTCGGCCATGGCCAGCAGCTCGGTGCCGTTGAACAAGCCCGGCTGCAACAGAAACACCCGCTCAAGTCCGGCGTCCACTTGCAGACGATACAGACCGTCCGGCGCGACCGGTTCGCTGTGGATATCGGTATTCAGGGAGAAGCCGTAACCGAGATCGTCCAACAGGCGCCATTCGAACGAGCGCAACAACGGCTCCAGCGGGCGACCTTCGGCCAGGGCCAGCAGTGTTGCAGCGTAATGGTCGAACACCGCCGGGTGCGGGTCTTCGGCAGGCAGCAGGCGGATCAGCAGCTCATTGAGATAGAGGCCACTGAACAGCGCCTCACCGACCATCCAGGTCGCGTTGCCGGCACTTTCCATGCGCCCGACATTCTTCAGTTCACCCTTGCCACGAAACTCGACTTCCAGCGGCACGAACGGCCGCGCCAGTGTCCCGGCCTTGCCCCGCGCACTGCGCAAAACCGCCCGCAGCCGCCCTTGCGGCGTGAGGAAGTCGACCAGCGCGCTGGTTTCGCGGTAGGCGCGCGAATGCAGGACGTAGGCGAGCTGGGCGGGAGGTGGGGTTTGCGACATGGAGTTCTCGATGAAGAAACGCGGTTTTACTCACAACCCAAAACTACTGTGGGAGCGGGCTTGCTCGCGAAAGCGCTGAATCAGTCAAAGCATAGGTCGACTGACACTGCGCATTCGCGAGCAAGCC
>NZ_JASCPO010000468.1:0-1671 GCF_029960145.1 Pseudomonas sp. PS01299
GGCTTGCTCGCGAAGACGGCGGTACATCCAGCATGGGTGGCGCCTGACACGACGCTTTCGCGAGCAAGCCCGCTCCCACAGGAGTGCAGTGGTGAAACTCCCCATACAGAACAACGAAAAGATCCAAGCCAAGCGGAGCAAACGTGATGCAAAAGCCCAAACCGAACTTCTACAACCTGGCCTGGCGCTGGCATTTCTATGCCGGATTATTCGTCGCGCCATTCATGGTGATGCTGGCCCTGACCGGCATCATCTACCTGTTCAAACCGCAGCTCGATTCGCTGATGTACAGCAGCCTGCTCAACGTCCCCGCCGGGCATCACATGGTGCCGGCCGATGATCTGCTGCAACGGCTCAAGAGCGCTTATCCACAGGGTCAGATCAGCCAATACCTGCCGCCGGCCAACGCCGAACGCAGTGCTCAGTTTGTCGTCAAGAATGAGGGTCATGAACTCAACGTATTCATCGATCCGTACCACGGCGACATCCTCGGCGAGCAGGATGCGAAGAAAAATCTGCAAGCCGTCGCCCGCGCCATTCACGGCGAATTGATGATCGGCACGCTCGGTGATCGCCTGATCGAACTCGCCGCCGGTTGGGGCGTGGTGCTGGTGGTGTCGGGGGTGTTCCTGTGGTGGCCGCGGGGTCAGGCCGCCGGCATCTTGTGGCCACGGCTGAACAGTCGCGGCCGGGTGTTGTGGCGTGATCTGCACGCGGTCACCGGGTTCTGGGGCGCAGCGTTGCTGCTGGTGATGCTGCTCAGCGGCATGACCTGGACCGGCTTCTGGGGCAAGCAATATGCGCAGGTGTGGAACGTGTTCCCGGCCGCGATGTGGAACAACGTGCCGACCTCCGACGTCGAGGCCGGCAGCCTCAATAACGCCGCGCGCCAGACCGTGCCATGGGCGATGGAAAACACGCCGATGCCGATGTCCGGCGACCACGCCGAACACATGGCCCACGGCGGCATGCAACACGGCCCCGCCGCACCCGCGATCAGCCTGCAAGAGGTGCAGAACATCGCCATTGAACGCAAGGTCGAACCCGGCTACAGCATCACCCTGCCAACCACCGCGACCGGTGTGTTCACCATCGCCGTGTTCGCCGACGACCCGCGTAACGATGCGACCCTGCATGTCGATCAGTACACCGGCAAGGTCCTCGCCGATGTGCGTTTCGAGCAGTACGGCGCAGTCGCGCGGGCCACGGAAATCGGCGTGATGCTGCATGAAGGCAAGATGTTCGGCACCTTCAACCAGATCGTCGTGCTGCTGATCTGCCTGATGATTCTGCTCAGCGCCGTCAGCGGTGTGGTGATCTGGTGGAAGCGTCGTCCGCAGGGCAAATTCGGCGTGCCGCCGCTGCGCCATGACCTCCCGAAATGGAAAACCGGGGTGGCGATCATGCTGGTGCTGGCAGTGATCTTTCCGCTGGTGGGCGCTTCGCTGGTGCTGGTCTGGCTGCTGGATCGGCTGCTGTTGTCGCGTCTGGGCCGCCAAGCTGAATCTGCCTCAACTTCAACGTGAAGCAGGCGAGATGCGCGTTTCAGACAGATCTTTAAACTGCCGGGGCTTAAACTCCGGCAGATTCCTGTGGGAGCGGGCTTGCTCGCGAAGGCGGAGTATCATTCAACGAACAGGGTGTCTGGCACGCCCTCTTCGCGAGCAAGCC
>NZ_JASCPO010000469.1:0-1656 GCF_029960145.1 Pseudomonas sp. PS01299
GCTCGCGATAGCGGTGTGTCAGTCGAGCAAATATTAACTGACTCACCGCTATCGCGAGCAGGCTCACTCCTACAGGGGATCTCCTCGAATCCAGAAGAGCAGGTCAACCCATGTCCCTCCCCTCCCAAGTACGCCTGATCGAAGTCGGCCCGCGCGATGGCCTGCAGAACGAAGCCCAACCGATCAGCGTGGCTGACAAGGTGCAACTGGTCGACGCCCTGAGCGCCGCCGGCCTTGGTTATATCGAAGTCGGCAGTTTTGTCTCGCCGAAATGGGTGCCGCAGATGGCCGGATCCGCCGAAGTGTTTGCGCAGATCCAGCGCAAACCCGGTGTGACCTACGGCGCACTGGCGCCGAACCTGCGCGGATTTGAAGATGCGCTGGCTGCCGGCGTGAAAGAAGTCGCGGTGTTCGCTGCGGCGTCCGAGGCGTTCTCGCAGCGCAACATCAACTGCTCGATCAGCGAAAGCCTGGCGCGCTTCGCACCGATCATGGAGGCCGCGAAACAGCACGGCGTTACCGTGCGCGGTTACGTGTCCTGCGTGCTCGGTTGCCCTTATGAAGGCGAGGTCGCACCGGAACAAGTGGCGATGGTCGCCCGCGAGTTGTATGCGATGGGCTGCTACGAAGTGTCCCTCGGCGACACCATCGGCACCGGCACCGCCGGCGCGACCCGGCGGTTGTTCGAAGTGGTGTCGGCGCAAGTGCCACGGGAAAAACTCGCCGGGCACTTCCACGACACCTACGGCCAGGCGATGGCCAACATCTATGCCAGCCTGCTGGAAGGCATCGCGGTGTTCGACAGCTCTATCGCCGGCCTCGGCGGCTGCCCGTACGCCAAAGGCGCGAGCGGTAACGTCGCCACCGAAGACGTGGTGTACCTGCTCAACGGCCTGGGCATCGAGACCGGTATCGACCTCGACGCCCTGATTGCGGCGGGTCAGCAGATCAGCGCGGTGCTCGGTCGCCCGAGCGGTTCGCGTGTGGCCAAGGCCCGTAACGCCCAGTGAGGGCGAAGGTGTTACCGCTGTGTCCGAAACGTGGGCGTAGTCGAGTAACACGGAAACAAATTGTCTGGTTTGCCCTGAAGGAAAAATCCTTCAAAAATCTCAAGGCATTGATTTACAAGGGATTTAAAAAGTTGGCACGGCTTCTGCTATCTCTATGGCATAACAAGAATAAAAAGCAGCAAACCAATAAAAATAAGACGTACCGACTCTGACATAACAAAAACAACACGGCAGAGACGCAGCTAACAGATTTTTTTGGAGAAGATGTGCTTTTCAGGGTGCTCTCAGGAGTGACCCGCAACCGGGCAGAGAACAATAAAACTACCTTCAGGTAGCTCCCGAATCGGTTGGATCGTTTAACGAGAAAGCAGATCAGCGCTCAAAAAAATACGTTTGCTCTTGACCCCGGATGGGGGTCGCCAAAAACAGCGGTAAAGGGCCACGGTTGCCAAAAACAACAACAGACCGCCCCTCAATAATAAAAAAGAGCACGCGACGACAAAATTAAAGGGGAGCCTCGGCTCCCCTTTGTGCTTTCTGTGATTCCTGAAAACATCACAGATTCCCTGTGGGAGCGGGCTTGCTCGCGAATGCTGAGTGTCAGGCGACAAATTTGTATCTGATACACCGCATTCGCGAGCAAGCC
>NZ_JASCPO010000046.1:0-36001 GCF_029960145.1 Pseudomonas sp. PS01299
TTGAAATGGTAATGCCAGGTGACAACATTCAGATGACTGTTACCCTGATCAAAACCATCGCGATGGAAGATGGTCTGCGTTTCGCTATCCGTGAAGGCGGTCGTACCGTCGGCGCTGGCGTCGTAGCCAAAATCATCGAGTAATTCTCTTTTATAGAGTCTGCTTGATGAATTGAAAAAGCCCCCGCTCAGCGGGGGCTTTTTTATTGGGTTGACACCTATCTGGGGCGTCTATAGAATTGCGCCTCCTTTTAACGGGCGTATTGCGCCCGGTGGGAATAGCAGCCGGAGTCTGAAATCCAATGCAAAATCAGCAAATCCGTATCAGGTTGAAGGCTTTCGACCATCGCCTGATCGACCAATCAACCCAGGAAATCGTGGAAACCGCGAAACGTACTGGTGCTCAAGTGCGTGGTCCAATTCCACTGCCTACCCGTAAAGAGCGGTTCACCGTTCTGGTTTCCCCGCACGTCAACAAAGACGCGCGTGACCAGTACGAAATCCGCACTCATAAGCGCGTTCTGGACATCGTCCAGCCAACGGATAAAACCGTTGATGCTCTTATGAAGCTTGATCTTGCGGCCGGTGTGGAAGTGCAGATCAGCCTCGGCTAAGACTCGGTCTTGGTCGTGTAACGCTCTGAAATGGGCGGCCATAGCGGGTGAAAGCCCCGTACACTCATGAGGTTTACAACATGACTATTGGTGTAGTCGGTCGTAAATGCGGTATGACCCGTATTTTCACCGAAGAAGGTGTCTCCATTCCGGTCACGGTCATTGAGATCGAGCCGAATCGCGTCACCCAGTTCAAAACTGAAGAGACCGATGGCTATCGTGCAGTGCAAGTCACTGTCGGCGAGCGTCGTGCTTCGCGTGTAACAGCAGCTCAAGCTGGTCACTTCGCTAAAGCGAACGTTGCCGCTGGTCGTACCACCATGGAATTCCGTCTTGAAGAAGGCGAGTACCAGGCTGGCGATCTGATCAACGCTGAAATCTTCGCCGCTGGTCAACTGGTTGATGTAACCGGTCAGTCCAAGGGTAAAGGCTTCCAGGGTACGATCAAGCGTTGGAATTTCCGCGGGCAAGATAACACCCACGGTAACTCCGTATCCCACCGCGTCCCAGGCTCTATCGGCCAGTGCCAGACTCCTGGTCGTGTATTCAAGGGCAAAAAAATGTCCGGTCATATGGGCGCTGAGCGCGTGACCGTGCAGTCCCTGGAAGTAGTGCGCGTGGACGCTGAACGCAATCTGTTGTTGGTCAAGGGCGCTGTTCCTGGCGCTACTGGCGGCAACCTGGTTGTACGTCCAGCAGCCAAGGCTCGCGGTTAAGGGGAAGCTGACATGCAATTAAATGTAAATGACGCTCAAGCGATCGAAGTTTCCGAACTGACATTTGGCGGCGAGTTCAACGAGACGCTGGTTCACCAAGCAGTCGTGGCCTACATGGCCGGCGGCCGTCAAGGTAGCAAGCAGCAAAAGACCCGTTCCGACGTTCGTGGTGGCGGTAAGCGCCCATGGCGTCAGAAAGGTACTGGCCGTGCTCGTGCCGGTACTATCCGTAGCCCAATCTGGCGTGGCGGCGGTACCACTTTCGCAGCTCGTCCACAGGATCACTCCCAGAAGCTGAACAAGAAGATGTATCGCGCAGCAATGCGTTCCATCCTTGCTGAGCTGGTGCGTACTGATCGTCTGGTCGTGGTTCAGGATTTCGCTGTTGAAACTCCGAAAACCAAAGATCTGCTGGGCAAGCTGAACAACATGAGCCTGACCGATGTTCTCATCGTGTCGGACGCTGTTGATCAGAACCTGTACCTGGCTGCTCGTAACCTGCCACACGTAGATGTACGTGACGTGCAAGGTTCCGATCCAGTTAGTCTGATCGCATACGACAAGGTGTTGATCACCGTGTCGGCCGTGAAGAAATTCGAGGAGCTGCTGGGATGAACCAGGAACGCGTATTTAAAGTTCTGCTTGGCCCGCACGTTTCCGAGAAGGCTACGGTTCTGGCAGACAAGAAAGGCCAGTTCGTTTTCAAGGTTGCTACTGATGCAACCAAGCTGGAAATCAAGAAGGCCGTCGAAAGCCTGTTCAGCGTGAAAGTAGAGCGCGTCACTACCCTGAACGTTCTGGGTAAGAGCAAGCGCACTGCTCGCGGTCTGGGCAAGCGTAATGACTGGAAGAAGGCAGTTATCTCCCTTCAGCCAGGCCAAGATCTCGATTTCAGCAGCAGTGCTGAGTAAGGAAGGGGTGCATCATGGCAATCGTTAAATGCAAACCGACTTCCCCTGGCCGCCGTTTTGTGGTCAAGGTGGTCAACCAGGAGCTGCATAAAGGCGCTCCTCACGCACCGCTGCTCGAGAAAAAATCGAAGACTGGTGGTCGTAACAACAATGGCCGTATTACCACTCGTCACATCGGTGGTGGTCATAAGCAGCATTACCGTATGGTCGATTTCCGTCGCAACGACAAAGATGGCATCGTCGCCACTGTCGAGCGTATCGAATACGATCCAAACCGTACTGCTCACATCGCACTGCTCTGCTACGCAGACGGCGAGCGTCGCTACATCATCGCCCCTAAAGGCGTGAGTGCTGGCGACCAACTGATCGCAGGCGCTCTGGCTCCAATCAAGCCAGGCAACGCTCTGCAACTGCGCAACATTCCAGTCGGTTCTACCGTACACGGCATCGAACTGAAGCCAGGTAAAGGCGCGCAGATCGCTCGTTCCGCTGGTGCTTCGGCTCAGCTGATCGCTCGTGAAGGCGTGTACGTTACCCTGCGTCTGCGTTCCGGTGAAATGCGTAAAGTCCTGGCTGAATGCCGTGCGACCCTGGGCGAAGTCTCGAACTCCGAGCACAGCCTGCGTTCGCTGGGTAAAGCTGGTGCCAAACGCTGGCGTGGCGTTCGCCCAACCGTTCGTGGTGTTGCCATGAACCCGGTTGACCACCCACATGGTGGTGGTGAAGGTCGTACCTCTGGTGGTCGTCATCCGGTATCGCCATGGGGCTTCCCGACTAAGGGCGCGAAGACTCGTGGTAATAAGCGTACCGACAAAATGATCGTCCGTCGTCGCAAGTAAATAGAGGGATACGACAGTGCCACGTTCTCTGAAAAAAGGTCCTTTTATTGATCTTCACCTACTGAAGAAGATCGAAGTGGCGGCGGAAAAGAACGATCGCAAACCAATTAAGACTTGGTCGCGTCGTTCGATGATCCTGCCACAAATGGTCGGTCTGACCATCGCAGTACACAACGGCCGTCAGCACGTCCCAGTTCTCGTGAACGAAGACATGGTTGGCCATAAACTGGGCGAGTTCGCCGGTACCCGCACTTATCGTGGGCACGTGGCTGACAAGAAAGCCAAGCGTTAAGGGGTAAGGAAATGGAAGTAGCCGCTAAGTTGTCGGGCGCTCGAATCTCCGCCCAGAAAGCCCGCTTGGTCGCCGACCAGATCCGCGGGAAGAAGGTGGGCGAAGCGCTCAACCTGTTGGCTTTCAGCAGTAAGAAAGCCGCCGAGATCATGAAGAAAGTGCTGGAGTCGGCCGTAGCCAACGCCGAGCATAACGAAGGCGCAGACGTTGATGACCTGAAGGTCAGCACCGTTTTCGTCAACGAAGGGCGTTCGCTGAAGCGCATCATGCCACGTGCCAAAGGCCGTGCTGATCGCATCGTCAAGCGGTCTTGCCATATCACTGTCAAGGTTGCTGACAAGTAACGGAGTCGAAGAGATGGGTCAGAAAGTACATCCCATTGGCATTCGCCTGGGAATCGTCAAGGAGCACACCTCCGTCTGGTACGCAGACGGTCGGACTTATGCGGACTACTTGTTCGCAGATCTGAAAGTGCGTGAGTATCTCCAAGACAAACTAAAAAGCGCGTCCGTAAGCCGTATCGATATCCATCGTCCGGCCCAAACTGCACGCATCACCATCCACACCGCTCGTCCAGGTATCGTTATCGGGAAGAAAGGTGAAGATGTTGAGAAACTGCGTCAGGACCTGACCAAGCAAATGGGTGTGCCTGTGCACATCAATATCGAAGAGATCCGCAAGCCGGAGCTCGACGGTATGCTGGTTGCGCAGAGCGTAGCTCAGCAGCTGGAGCGTCGTGTAATGTTCCGTCGCGCTATGAAGCGCGCAGTACAGAACGCCATGCGCATTGGTGCCAAAGGCATCAAAATCCAAGTGAGCGGTCGTCTCGGCGGTGCTGAAATCGCACGTACTGAATGGTATCGCGAAGGTCGTGTGCCACTGCACACCCTGCGTGCCGACATCGACTATGCCAACTACGAAGCTCACACCACCTACGGTGTGATCGGTGTAAAGGTTTGGATCTTCAAGGGCGAAGTAATTGGTGGTCGCCAAGAAGAGCTGAAACCACAAGCACCAGCGCCTCGTAAAAAAGCTGCTAAGTAAGGGGTACGCCAAATGTTGCAACCAAAGCGTACGAAGTTCCGCAAGCAGATGACCGGCCACAACCGTGGTCTGGCACTGCGCGGTAGCAAAGTCAGCTTCGGCGAGTTCGCGCTGAAGTCTGTTGCTCGTGGTCGTCTCACCGCTCGTCAGATCGAGTCAGCGCGTCGTGCTCTGACCCGTCACGTAAAACGTGGTGGCAAGATCTGGATCCGTGTATTCCCGGACAAGCCGATCTCCAAGAAACCTCTCGAGGTTCGTATGGGTAAAGGTAAGGGTAACGTGGAGTACTGGGTTGCCCAGATTCAGCCAGGCAAAGTCCTGTATGAAATCGAGGGTGTTTCTGAAGAGCTGGCGCGTGAGGCTTTCGCCCTGGCTGCTGCAAAGCTGCCGCTCGCCACCTCCTTTGTTAAACGGACGGTGATGTGATGAAAGCGAATGAACTTCGTGAAAAATCCGCACAGCAGCTGAACGAGCAACTGCTCGGCTTGCTGCGCGACCAGTTCAATCTGCGTATGCAGAAAGCAACTGGCCAGTTGGGGCAGTCTCATCTGCTCTCGCAAGTTAAGCGTGACATCGCTCGCGTGAAGACTGTGCTCAACCAGCAGGCAGGTAAGTGATCATGGCTGAAGCCGAAAAAACTGTCCGTACGCTGACTGGCCGTGTTGTCAGCGACAAGATGGACAAAACCATCACCGTTCTGATCGAGCGTCGCGTTAAGCACCCGATCTACGGTAAATACGTTAAGCGTTCGACTAAGCTGCACGCGCACGACGAAACCAATCAGTGCCACATCGGCGACAAAGTCACTATTCGTGAAACTCGTCCGATGGCCAAGACCAAGTCTTGGGCGCTGGTTGATGTTCTCGAACGCGCTGTGGAAGTCTAAGGGCTAGGGGTCGGAGAAATTATATGATTCAGACTCAATCCATGCTCGATGTGGCCGATAACAGCGGCGCTCGCCGCGTTATGTGCATCAAGGTGCTGGGTGGCTCCCATCGTCGTTACGCTGGTATCGGTGACATCATCAAAGTTACCGTCAAGGAAGCAATTCCTCGCGGTAAAGTGAAAAAAGGCCAAGTGATGACTGCTGTTGTAGTCCGCACTCGTCACGGCGTACGTCGTGCTGATGGCTCCATTATCCGCTTTGATGGCAACGCTGCTGTTCTTCTGAACAACAAGCAAGAGCCGATCGGCACCCGTATCTTTGGGCCAGTGACCCGTGAACTTCGTACTGAGAAGTTCATGAAGATCGTCTCGCTCGCCCCAGAAGTGCTGTAAGGAGATCCGACATGCAAAAGATTCGTCGTGACGACGAGATCATCGTGATCGCCGGCAAAGACAAAGGTAAGCGCGGTAAGGTGCTGAAGGTTCTTGCTGACAACCGTCTGGTTGTTGGTGGTCTGAACCTGGTCAAGCGTCATACCAAGCCTAACCCGATGTCGGGCGTACAGGGCGGTATCGTCGAGAAAGAAGCGCCACTGCACGCTTCCAACGTCGCCATCTTCAACGGCGAAACCAACAAGGCTGACCGCGTTGGTTTCAAAGTAGAAGACGGTAAGAAAATTCGTGTCTTCAAGTCGACCCAAAAAGCGGTTGATGCTTGAACACTGCTAGGTAGAAGACCATGGCACGACTAAAAGAGATTTACCGGAAGGAAATCGCTCCGAAACTTAAGGAAGAACTTAAGCTTTCGAACGTGATGGAAGTTCCGCGCGTTACCAAAATCACCCTGAACATGGGTCTGGGCGAAGCGATCGGCGACAAAAAAGTCATCGAGCACGCTGTTGCTGACCTGGAAAAGATCACCGGCCAAAAAGTCGTTGTGACCTACGCTCGTAAATCCATCGCTGGCTTTAAAGTCCGTGAAGGATGGCCGATCGGCGTCAAAGTGACTCTGCGCCGTGAGCGTATGTACGAGTTCCTGGATCGTCTGCTGTCGATCTCCCTGCCTCGGGTTCGCGACTTCCGCGGCCTGAATGCCAAGTCCTTCGATGGTCGTGGCAACTACAGCATGGGCGTGAAAGAGCAGATCATTTTCCCGGAAATCGACTACGACAAGATCGATGCTCTCCGCGGTCTGGACATTACCCTGACCACCACTGCCAAGAACGATGATGAAGGCCGCGCTCTGCTGCGTGCTTTCAAATTCCCGTTCCGCAACTGATTGGAGTAGGAAAATGGCCAAGAAGAGCATGAAAAACCGTGAGCTGAAGCGTCAGCTCACTGTTGCCAAGTACGCCACCAAGCGTGCAGCGCTGAAAGCTATCATCGTTGATCTGAACGCAAGTCCAGAAGCGCGTTGGGAAGCTACCGTAGCTCTGCAGAAGCAACCACGTGACGCAAGCGCTTCGCGCATGCGTAACCGTTGCCGCCTGACTGGTCGTCCGCACGGCGTTTACCGCAAGTTCGGCCTGGGCCGTAACAAACTGCGTGAAGCGGCAATGCGTGGTGACGTTCCAGGTCTGGTTAAAGCCAGCTGGTAATCGCTGTCAAAGCCTTGATGGTCGGGTTCGCAAGAACCTGACCATCGGTGGCCTTGAATCTGAATCAAGCCCCTTTTGGGGCTTGATTCATTTCTGGGGTGTGTCTAGAATGACCGGCTCGCCTGAGCCCGTGTTTTTCATGCCCGGAGTTTCTCGGCGACATGTAGTAGCCGCAAGGCTAATTTTTCTGTATTAGGAGCGTCTAGCCCATGAGTATGCAGGACCCGTTAGCGGACATGCTAACTCGAATCCGTAATGCCCAGATGGCTGAAAAGTCTGTCGTAAGCATGCCGTCTTCCACGTTGAAGGTGGCTGTAGCAAAAGTCCTGAAGGACGAAGGTTACATCGCGGATTTTCAGATCACCACCGACGCTAAGCCGTCGCTGTCCATCTCGCTGAAATACTTCGAAGGCCGTCCGGTCATCGAGGAAGTGAAGCGCGTTAGTCGTCCAGGCCTGCGTCAGTACAAGTCCGTTGAAGATCTGCCGAAGGTTCGTGGCGGTCTTGGCGTGTCTATCGTCTCCACCAACAAAGGTGTGATGACGGATCGTGCTGCGCGCGCTGCCGGTGTCGGCGGCGAAGTTCTTTGCACTGTGTTCTAAGGGGGGATAAGCATGTCTCGCGTCGCTAAGAACCCCGTTAAGCTGCCAGCCGGTGTCGAAGTAAAATTCGCAGGCCAACAGCTTTCGGTGAAGGGTGCCAAGGGTACTCTTGAACTGAACATCCATTCGTCCGTTGAGATCGTTGAAGAAGCCGGTGAGCTGCGTTTCGCTGCTCGCAATGGCGATCAACAGACTCGCGCAATGGCCGGTACCACGCGTGCGTTGGTAAACAACATGGTCCAAGGCGTAAGCCAAGGCTTCGAGCGCAAGCTCCAGCTGGTCGGTGTTGGTTACAAAGCGCAAGCAAAAGGTCAGGTGCTGAACCTGGCTCTTGGCTTCTCGCACCCAGTGGATTACGAACTGCCGCAAGGCATCACCGCTGAGACTCCTAGCCAGACCGATATCCTGATCAAGGGCATCGATAAACAGCTGGTAGGTCAAGTGGCCGCTGAGATCCGCGACTTCCGTCCACCAGAGCCGTACAAAGGCAAAGGTGTGCGCTACGCGGACGAAGTCGTCCGTCGTAAAGAAGCCAAGAAGAAGTAGGGCATAGCAAATGACCGACAAAAAAGTTACTCGACTGCGTCGCGCTCGCAAAGCACGCCTGAAAATGCACGAACTCGAAGTCGTGCGTCTCTGCGTGTTCCGCTCGTCGCAGCACATCTACGCCCAGGTCATCTCGGCCGACGGCAACAAAGTCCTGGCAAGCGCCTCGACTTTGGATAAAGAACTGCGTGATGGCGCCACTGGCAACATCGACGCGGCCACAAAGGTTGGCCAGCTGGTCGCTACGCGTGCTAAGGCCGCTGGCGTCTCGCAAGTGGCTTTCGACCGCTCTGGCTTCAAGTACCATGGCCGCGTTAAAGCGCTGGCTGATGCTGCTCGTGAAGCTGGGCTGGAGTTCTAAGTTATGTCAAATAACGACCAAAAGCGCGACGAAGGCTACATTGAGAAGCTGGTTCAAGTTAACCGCGTAGCCAAAACCGTTAAAGGCGGCCGTATCTTCACTTTCACCGCGTTGACCGTGGTTGGTGATGGTAAAGGGCGTGTTGGCTTCGGCCGTGGCAAGTCGCGTGAAGTGCCTGCTGCGATCCAGAAGGCAATGGAAGCTGCTCGCCGCAACATGATTCAAGTTGACCTGAACGGCACTACCCTGCAGTACGCAATGAAGTCCGCTCACGGCGCTTCGAAGGTGTACATGCAGCCTGCTTCTGAAGGTACCGGTATCATCGCTGGCGGCGCTATGCGTGCTGTCCTCGAAGTTGCTGGCGTTCAGAACGTTCTGGCCAAGTGCTACGGCTCGACTAACCCGGTAAACGTGGTTCACGCCACTTTCAAAGGTCTGAAAGCCATGCAATCTCCTGAGTCCATCGCTGCCAAGCGTGGTCTGACTGTCAAGGAGATCTTCTGATCATGGCTACCGTTAAAGTTACGCTGATCAAAAGCATGACCGGCCGCATCCCTAACCACAAACTGTGCGTTAAGGGTCTGGGTCTGCGTCGCATCGGTCACACTGTAGAAGTCCAGGATACTCCCGAGAATCGCGGGATGATCAACAAGGCTTACTACATGCTGCGTGTCGAGGGTTAATCGATGAAACTCAATGATCTGAGTCCAGCGCCGGGTTCCCGTCGCGAAAAGCATCGTCCGGGCCGTGGTATCGGTAGCGGTTTGGGTAAGACTGGTGGCCGTGGCCACAAAGGTCAAACCTCCCGCTCCGGTGGCACTATTGCTCCAGGCTTTGAAGGCGGTCAACAGCCGCTGCATCGTCGCCTGCCGAAGTTCGGTTTCGTTTCCCTGAAAGCCATGGACCGCGCAGAAGTGCGTCTGTCCGAGCTGGCCAAAGTGGAAGGCGACATCGTCACCGTGCAGTCCCTGAAAGATGCCAACGTGATCAACGTCAACGTACAGCGTGTGAAAATCATGCTGTCCGGTGAAGTGACTCGCGCTGTCACTATCGGCAAGGGAATCGGCGCCACCAAAGGTGCGCGTGCGGCTATCGAAGCAGCTGGCGGCAAGTTCGAGGAATAAATGGCTAAGCAAGGTGCTCTCTCTGCGCTCGGCAAAGGCGGTATGTCTGAACTCTGGGCTCGTCTGCGTTTTCTGTTCCTGGCGATTATCGTCTACCGAATAGGCGCACACATCCCGGTTCCAGGTATCAACCCGGACCGACTCGCAGACCTGTTTCGACAGAATGAGGGGACCATTCTTAGCTTGTTCAACATGTTCTCCGGCGGCGCGCTGGAACGGATGAGCATCTTTGCACTGGGGATCATGCCGTACATTTCGGCATCGATCATCATGCAATTGATGACCGCCGTCAGCCCGCAGCTGGAGCAGTTGAAGAAGGAAGGTGAATCTGGCCGTCGCAAGATCAGCCAGTACACCCGCTACGGCACCGTCGTCCTCGCTCTCGTTCAGGCTATTGGCATGTCCATTGGTCTGGCGGGGCAGGGCGTTGCGTTCACTGGTGACTTTGGCTTCCATTTCGTCGCGGTATCCACTTTTGTGGCTGGTGCGATGTTCATGATGTGGCTGGGTGAGCAGATTACTGAGCGTGGTGTAGGCAACGGTATCTCGATGTTGATTTTTTCGGGTATCGTCGCCGGTCTTCCGAGAGCAATCGGGCAGTCTTTCGAGTCTGCGCGTCAGGGTGATATCAATATCTTCGCCTTGGTTGCCATCGGTTTGCTGGCAGTAGCGATTATCGGTTTCGTGGTGTTCATTGAGCGTGGCCAGCGTCGTATCGCTGTTCACTACGCCAAGCGTCAGCAGGGCCGCAAGGTTTTTGCTGCGCAGACAAGCCACTTGCCGCTGAAGGTGAACATGGCCGGTGTTATTCCGGCTATTTTCGCGAGCAGCATTTTGCTGTTCCCGGCTTCGTTGGGTGCCTGGTTTGGTCAGTCTGAAGGTATGGGCTGGTTGCAGGACATCTCGCAGTCGATCGCTCCTGGTCAGCCGTTGAATATTCTGCTGTTTAGTGCAGGGATTATTTTCTTCTGCTTCTTCTATACGGCGTTGATGTTCAATCCGAAAGACGTAGCGGAAAACCTGAAGAAGTCCGGTGCCTTTATTCCGGGCATCCGTCCAGGTGAGCAGTCTGCACGCTATATTGATGGCGTTCTGACTCGCTTGACCATGTTCGGTGCTCTTTACATGACGGCCGTGTGCCTGTTGCCCCAATTCCTGGTGGTTGCAGCAAACGTTCCGTTCTACCTTGGCGGGACCTCGTTGCTGATCGTGGTCGTGGTTGTGATGGACTTCATGTCCCAAGTACAATCGCACCTCGTTTCGCACCAGTACGAATCCCTGATGAAGAAAGCCAACCTGAAGGGTTACGGCAGCGGCATGTTGCGCTGAGTACCCATAAGGTTCGAGGAGTTGGTGATGAAAGTTCGTGCATCGGTGAAAAAGCTGTGCCGTAACTGCAAGATTATTCGCCGCGAAGGTGTTGTTCGAGTAATTTGCAGCGCGGAACCGCGTCACAAACAGCGCCAAGGCTGAGTGTGATTGTGCTTCAAGCCCGGCAGCTAGTGCGCTGCCGGGTTGATTATTTGTTATTACAGCGATATTATCTCGCGCCCTATTTCTTGGCTTCCGGGGCGTAGGTAGCTGTCAATTGGAGTCCCACTGAATGGCCCGTATTGCAGGCGTTAACATTCCAGATAACAAGCATACTGTTATCTCGCTGACCTACATCTATGGTGTCGGTCGCACTACTGCGCAGAAAATCTGTGCAGACACTGGGGTAAACCCAGCAGCAAAGATCAAAGATCTGAGCGACGAGCAAATTGAACAGCTGCGTGGCGAAGTGGCGAAGTTCACCACTGAAGGTGACCTGCGTCGCGAAATCAACATGAAAATCAAGCGCTTGATGGACCTCGGTTGCTATCGCGGTCTGCGTCATCGTCGCGGTCTTCCAGTACGCGGTCAGCGTACCAAGACCAACGCGCGTACCCGTAAAGGTCCGCGTAAGCCGATCCGCAAGTAATCGCCCCAGCGAATCGACAGGAATTTAATCATGGCAAAACCTGCTGCTCGTCCTCGTAAAAAAGTTAAAAAGACAGTGGTTGATGGCATCGCCCACATCCATGCTTCTTTTAACAACACCATCGTGACCATTACCGACCGTCAAGGTAACGCTCTTTCCTGGGCTACCTCCGGTGGTTCGGGTTTCCGCGGTTCCCGCAAGTCCACCCCGTTCGCTGCTCAAGTAGCTGCTGAGCGTGCTGGTCAAGCTGCGCTGGAATACGGCCTGAAAAACCTCGACGTTAACGTCAAGGGTCCAGGTCCAGGTCGTGAATCCGCAGTCCGCGCTTTGAACGGCTGTGGCTACAAGATCGCCAGCATCACCGACGTGACGCCAATCCCGCACAACGGGTGCCGTCCGCCGAAGAAGCGCCGCGTGTAATCCAGGAGATTGTAAAGAATGGCTCGTTACATTGGTCCAAAATGCAAACTCGCTCGTCGCGAAGGCACCGATCTCTTCCTGAAGAGCGGCGTGCGCGCGATCGAATCGAAGTGCAACATTGAAGCAGCACCTGGTATCCACGGCCAACGCCGCGGTCGCCAGTCCGACTACGGCACCCAACTGCGTGAAAAGCAGAAGGTCCGTCGTATCTACGGCGTTCTCGAGCGTCAGTTCAGCGGCTACTACAAAGAAGCTGCTGGCAAGAAAGGTGCAACCGGTGAAAACCTGCTGCAACTGCTCGAATGCCGTCTGGACAACGTTGTATACCGTATGGGCTTTGGTTCGACTCGTGCCGAATCCCGTCAGCTGGTATCGCACAAGTCGATCAGCGTTAACGGTCAGACCGTAAACGTTCCGTCGTATCAGGTTCGTGCTGGTGACGTGGTCGCAGTTCGCGAGAAAGCAAAAAACCAACTTCGCATTGTCCAAGCTCTCGATCTGTGTGCCCAACGTGGCCGCGTAGAATGGGTAGAAGTAGACACTGAGAAGAAGTCGGGCGTTTTCAAGAACGTTCCTGCTCGCAGTGATCTGTCCGCCGACATCAACGAAAGCCTGATTGTCGAGCTCTACTCCAAGTAAGGGCTAGAAAATAGGTGCATCCATGCAGATTTCGGTAAATGAGTTCCTGACACCCCGCCACATTGATGTGCAGGTTGTCAGTCCAACCCGCGCCAAGATCACTCTCGAGCCTCTCGAGCGTGGTTTTGGCCACACCCTGGGCAACGCGCTGCGCCGCATCCTGTTGTCCTCAATGCCCGGCTGCGCAGTAGTCGAGGCCGAGATTGACGGTGTGCTCCACGAGTACAGCGCCATCGAAGGTGTACAGGAAGACGTAATTGAAATCCTGTTGAACCTTAAAGGTCTGGCCATCAAGCTGCACGGTCGTGACGAAGTTACGCTGACCTTGTCGAAGAAGGGTTCGGGGGTGGTTACCGCTGCCGATATTCAGCTGGATCATGATGTCGAGATCGTTAACCCCGATCACGTAATCGCTAACCTGGCGTCTAACGGCGCCCTGAACATGAAGCTCACCGTAGCTCGTGGTCGTGGTTATGAACCAGCCGACTCGCGTCAGAGCGATGAAGACGAAAGCCGCAGCATTGGTCGCTTGCAGCTCGACTCTTCGTTCAGCCCGGTTCGCCGTATCGCATACGTGGTGGAAAACGCCCGTGTCGAGCAGCGTACCAACCTGGACAAGCTGGTTATTGATCTGGAAACCAACGGTACTCTGGATCCTGAAGAGGCTATCCGCCGCGCTGCAACCATCCTGCAACAGCAGTTGGCTGCGTTCGTCGACCTCAAAGGTGACAGTGAGCCAGTGGTTGTCGAGCAGGAAGACGAGATCGATCCGATCCTGCTTCGCCCGGTTGACGATCTGGAACTGACTGTACGTTCGGCTAACTGCCTTAAGGCGGAAAACATCTACTACATCGGCGACCTGATTCAGCGTACCGAAGTAGAGCTGTTGAAGACTCCGAACCTGGGCAAGAAATCCTTGACTGAAATCAAGGACGTTCTGGCCTCCCGCGGTCTGTCCCTCGGCATGCGCCTCGACAACTGGCCGCCTGCAAGTCTTAAGAAGGACGACAAGGCGACTGCCTGATCGTCGTAATCACCGAACGTAGTGTTTGGTAAGGAATGAACCATGCGTCATCGTAAAAGTGGGCGTCACCTGAGCCGCACCAGCTCGCACCGCAAGGCCATGTTCCAGAACATGGCGGTGTCGTTGTTCGAGCACGAGCTGATCAAGACTACTCTGCCAAAAGCCAAAGAACTGCGCCGCGTTGCCGAGCCGCTGATCACTCTGGCCAAGACAGACAGCCTGGCTAACCGCCGTCTGGCTTTCGACCGTACTCGTTCGAAAGCTATCGTTGGTAAGCTCTTCAACGACCTGGGCAAGCGTTACGCTACCCGTGAGGGTGGCTACCTGCGCATCCTCAAGTGCGGCTTCCGCGCTGGCGACAACGCGCCTATGGCGTACGTCGAGTTGGTTGATCGTGCTACTGCTGGCGAAGCTGTATCCGCCGAGTAAGACGTCAGTCTGAAACGAAAAACCGGGCCTAGTGCCCGGTTTTTTGTGCCCGCAAGAAATGCGCTGTTCGTACAAGCTTCTGACATTGTTGTGTTGCCACTATGTGCAGGGAAACATAATTAGTAATTATCTATCGATGACTGCAAGTTAATGAATTTGTAGGTGTCTCATCGATGATCAATACTTCCCAGCAAGCCGATTAGCCGGCAGTTTCAAGACTGACAGAGGAAGAAGACCGTATGAGCCAGATCAAAACGCTTACGACCGCCAGTGGCGCACCTGTCGCCGATAACCAGAATTCTCGCTCCGCCGGCCCCCGTGGCCCGCTGCTGCTCGACGATTTTCATCTGATCGAGAAGCTTGCCCATTTCAACCGTGAAAACATTCCTGAGCGCCGCGTGCACGCCAAGGGCTCGGGTGCTTACGGTACGTTCACCGTGACCCGTGATATCACCGAATACACCAGCGCCAAACTGTTTGAGGCCGTGGGCAAGCAAACGCCAACGTTCTTGCGCTTCTCCACTGTAGGCGGCGAACGTGGCTCGGCTGACACTGAACGTGATCCACGTGGGTTCGCCCTCAAGTTCTACACCGAAGAGGGCAACTGGGACATCGTTGGCAACAACACCCCTGTTTTCTT
The DNA here is from genome assembly GCF_029960145.1 of Pseudomonas sp. PS01299. NCBI lineage: Bacteria > Pseudomonadati > Pseudomonadota > Gammaproteobacteria > Pseudomonadales > Pseudomonadaceae > Pseudomonas > Pseudomonas sp. PS01299. The sequence continues at coordinate 14,644 of NZ_JASCPO010000046.1, forward strand.
CATTCGTGATCCACTGAAGTTTCCCGACTTTATCCACACGCAGAAACGTCTGCCGCAGAGCAACCTGAAAAGCGCCCAGATGATGTGGGACTTCTGGTCGCATTCGCCGGAAGCACTGCATCAAGTGACCATTCTGTTCTCGGATCGTGGCATTCCCGACGGCTATCGCCATATGCACGGCTTCGGCAGCCACACCTACAGCCTGATCAATGCCAAAGGTGAGCGTCACTGGGTGAAGTGGCACTACAAAACCAAGCAGGGCATCAAGAACCTGGCACCAGCCGATGCTGCGCGCCTGGCGGGTACCGATCCGGATTACGCTCAGCGTGATCTGTTCGAAGCCATCGAGCGTGGCGATTTCCCGAAATGGCGCGTATGCATTCAGATCATGACCGAGGCTCAGGCTGCAGCGCACTACGAGAACCCGTTCGACGTGACCAAGACCTGGTCGCAAAAGGAGTTTCCGCTGATCGAGGTCGGCGAACTGGAGCTGAACCGCAACCCGCTGAACTACTTTGCCGAGGTCGAGCAAGCCGCATTCGGTCCGAGCAACATGGTTCCAGGTGTCGGTCTGTCGCCGGATCGCATGCTGCAAGGCCGCGTGTTCGCCTACGCCGATGCACACCGCTATCGCGTGGGCACAAACCACCAACAATTACCGGTGAATGCGCCGCGCAGCCCGGTGAATACGTACCAGCGCGACGGCTCGATGGCCTTCGGCAGCAATGGTGGTGCAGCACCTAACTACGAACCGAACAGCTACATTGAATCACCGAAGCAAGCTCCGCACTACGCCGAGCCTGCACTGGCATTGAGCGGTGCTGCTGACCGTTACGATCATCGCGAAGACACCGATTACTACAGCCACGCCGGTGCGCTGTTCCGTCTGATGAGTGACGAGCAGAAAGCCTTGCTGGTCAGCAATATCGCCGGCGCCATGAGCGGGGTTTCACCTGATGTGGTTGATCGTCAGTTGCAGCATTTCTATAAGGCCGATCCGGCGTATGGAGAAGCAATCGCAAAGCTGCTCGACGTACAGCTTAACGAAGTCTAAACGAGAAGCAGAACCGCCCTCATTGGGGCGGTTTTTGCGTTATTTAGGCTGGTTTTCTCAGAATATCTTCGCTTTTATTGCGCGAAACGGGGTGACCTTCCGGTCAGCTTGGTTCAAACTACAGACTTTCAAGCAGGGAGATGTAGGGCGATGCAAGGCCACCCAGACGTAATCGATTACCTCAACACGTTGCTGACCGGCGAACTGGCCGCGCGTGACCAATATTTTGTTCACTCGCGGATGTATGAGGACTGGGGTTTCACCAAGCTCTACGAACGAATCAACCACGAGATGGAAGAAGAGGCCGGTCACGCCGACGCACTGATGCGCCGGATCCTGATGCTCGAAGGCACACCGCGCATGCGCCCGGACGATCTCGACGTCGGCACCACCGTCCCGGAGATGCTCGAAGCAGATCTGCGTCTCGAGTACAAAGTCCGCGCCGCTCTGTGCAAAGGCATTGAGTTGTGCGAGCAGCACAAGGATTATGTCAGTCGCGAAATCCTGCGTGTTCAGCTCAACGACACTGAAGAAGATCACACCTACTGGCTGGAAAAGCAGTTGGGCCTGATCAAACTCATCGGTCTCGAGAATTACCTGCAATCTCACACCTGATTGCACAGATACAAAAAAGCCCCTGTCACGGTTGAAGTGACAGGGGCTTTTTCATGCCCGGAGATCAAGCCCGATCGCGAATCAGCAATGGCTTGAGGTAATGACCGGTGTGAGATTGCTTCATCTCGGCCACTTCCTCCGGCGTACCGGTGGCGATGATCTGACCACCCTTGGAGCCGCCCTCCGGCCCCAGGTCCACCAGCCAGTCGGCGGTCTTGATCACGTCAAGGTTGTGCTCGATCACCACTACGGTATTGCCGTGGTCGCGCAAGCGATGCAGCACGTCGAGCAATTGCTGGATATCCGCAAAGTGCAGGCCGGTGGTCGGCTCATCGAGGATATACAGAGTTTTGCCGGTGTCGCGCTTGGACAGCTCGCGTGACAGCTTGACCCGTTGCGCCTCACCACCGGACAGCGTGGTTGCCGACTGCCCGAGCTTGATGTACGACAGGCCCACATCCATCAACGTCTGTAGCTTGCGTGCAAGCGCCGGTACCGCGTCGAAGAACTCCCGCGCCTCCTCGATGGTCATCTCGAGGGTTTCGTGGATGCTCTTGCCCTTGTATTTGATCTCGAGGGTTTCGCGGTTGTAGCGCTTGCTCTTGCACACATCGCACGGCACGTAAATGTCCGGCAGGAAGTGCATTTCCACTTTGATAAGGCCGTCGCCCTGGCACGCCTCGCAGCGACCGCCCTTGACGTTGAACGAGAAACGCCCCGGGCCGTAACCACGGGAGCGCGACTCGGGTACACCGGCGAACAGTTCGCGGATCGGTGTGAACAGCCCGGTGTAGGTGGCCGGATTGGAGCGCGGCGTACGGCCGATCGGGCTTTGGTCGATATCGACGACTTTGTCGAGATGTTCCAGGCCTTTGATGCTGTCGTGCGCGGCCGCTTCCAGCGTGGTCGCACCATTGAGTGCAGTAGCGCTCAACGGGAACAGCGTGTTGTTGATCAACGTCGATTTGCCCGAGCCGGAAACGCCGGTCACGCAGGTCAGCAGACCGATCGGGATTTCCAGATCGACGTTGCGCAGGTTGTTGCCGCGCGCGCCCTTGAGCGACAGCGTCAGCTTCTTGTTACGCGGCGTGCGTTTGGCCGGCACTTCGATCTTCACCCGCCCCGACAGGTATTTACCGGTCAGGGAATCCGGGTGCGCCATGACTTCGGCCGGCGTACCTTCAGCCACGATCTGCCCGCCGTGCACCCCGGCGCCCGGCCCGATATCCACCACATAGTCGGCCAGACGAATCGCGTCTTCGTCGTGTTCGACCACGATCACCGTGTTGCCGATGTCGCGCAGGTGCTTGAGGGTGCCGAGCAACCGGTCGTTATCGCGCTGATGCAGGCCGATGGACGGTTCGTCGAGGATATACAGCACCCCGACCAGACCGGCGCCGATCTGGCTCGCCAGACGAATGCGTTGCGCCTCGCCACCGGACAGGGTGTCGGCGCTGCGATCCAGCGATAGATAGTCGAGGCCGACGTTGACCAGGAACTGCAGACGCTCGCGGATTTCCTTAAGGATCTTGTCGGCGATTTCGCCGCGACGGCCGGTCATCTTCAGCTCGCCGAAGTACTCGCAGGCATCGCCGATCGGCAGGTTGGTCACCGCCGGCAGGGTTTTCTCGCCCACCCAGACGTGCCGCGCTTCACGACGCAGACGGGTGCCGCGGCAATCCGGGCAAGCCTGGGTGCTGAGGAACTTGGCCAGCTCTTCACGCACGCTGGCCGATTCGGTTTCGCGGTAGCGACGTTCAAGGTTCGGCACGATGCCTTCGAACGGGTGCGAACGTTTGACGATGTCGCCGCGGTCGTTGAGGTATTTGAAGTCGACATTCTGTGAGCCGCTGCCATGCAGGATTTGCTTCTGCTGTTCGGCGGTCAGCTCGTTGAACGGCTTCTCAAGACTGAACTTGTAGTGCGAGGCCAGTGAGCCGAGCATCTGGAAGTAATAGACGTTACGCCGGTCCCAGCCACGGATCGCGCCCTCGGCCAGGGTCAGTTCACCATTGACCAGGCGCTTGATGTCGAAGAACTGCTTCACGCCCAGGCCATCGCAGGTCGGGCAGGCGCCGGCCGGGTTGTTGAAGGAGAATAGCTTCGGCTCAAGCTCGCTGATGGCATGGCCGCAGATCGGGCAGGCAAAGCGCGCGGAGAAGATCATCTCTTCACTTGGCTCATCGTCCATCGGCGCGACCAAGGCAATGCCGTCCGCCAGCTTCAGTGCGGTTTCGAAGGATTCGGCTAGACGCTGCTGCAGGTCGGCGCGGACCTTGAAACGGTCGACGATCACATCGATCGAGTGCTTCTTCTGTTTATCCAGTTTCGGCAGCTCATCGAGCTCGCAGATGCGGCCGTTGACCCGCGCGCGGACGAAACCCTGGGCGCGCAGTTCTTCGAATACCGACAGATGTTCGCCCTTGCGCTCGCGGATCACCGGCGCCAGCAACATCAGTTTGCTGCCTTCCGGTTGTGCCAGCACCAGGTCGACCATCTGGCTGACGGTCTGCGCTTCCAGCGGAATGTCGTGATCCGGGCAGCGCGGCGTACCGACACGTGCATACAGCAGACGCAGGTAGTCGTAGATTTCGGTGATGGTGCCGACCGTGGAACGCGGATTGTGCGAGGTCGACTTCTGTTCGATGGAGATCGCCGGCGACAAACCTTCAATGGTGTCGACGTCGGGTTTTTCCATCATCGACAGGAACTGTCGGGCGTAGGCCGACAGGGATTCGACATAGCGGCGCTGACCTTCGGCGTACAGCGTGTCGAAGGCCAGGGACGACTTGCCGGATCCGGACAGGCCGGTGATGACGATCAGTTTGTCCCGTGGCAGGGTCAGGTCGATGTTCTTCAGGTTGTGGGTACGGGCCCCACGTATCAGGATCTTGTCCAAAGTGGCCTCGCTCGGCGGGCGTCGAAAACGTAGGAGTATACGGGCAAATACTGGATGGATGCACACTATCAAACGAAGGGTTTTTTACCTTGCATGAAGAGAGTTTCATCTATACGCGTCATAGCGTCGCGATATACCCCGTCTTTCGATGGGACTGGTAGAATCGCCGCCGGTTCACACGAGGTTTTTCCATGCACGATCCCCACAGCGAACGCATGAGTGGCAGCGAGACCCGCGCAGCGAGCGGTCTGGCCCTGGTGTTCGCCTTCCGTATGCTTGGCATGTTCATGGTGTTGCCGGTACTGGCGACCTACGGCATGGACCTGGCGGGAGCGACCCCGGCCCTGATCGGGCTGGCGATTGGCGCTTACGGCCTGACCCAGGCGATTTTCCAGATTCCGTTCGGGATCATTTCCGACCGTATCGGCCGGCGTCCGGTGATTTTCCTCGGGCTGGTGGTCTTCGCCCTCGGCAGTGTGCTGGCGGCTCAGGCCGATTCGATCTGGGGCGTGATCGCCGGACGCATCCTGCAAGGCGCCGGGGCAATTTCCGCTGCGGTGATGGCGTTGCTTTCCGACCTGACCCGTGAACAACACCGTACCAAAGCCATGGCCATGATCGGCATGACCATCGGTCTGTCGTTCGCCGTGGCCATGGTGGTCGGGCCGTTGCTGACCCGCGCGTTCGGCCTGTCCGGACTGTTCCTCGCCACTGGCGGCATGGCCCTGTTCGGGATCGTCATCGTGATGTTCATGGTGCCGAAATCCACCGGGCCGCTGAGCCATCGAGAGTCTGGCGTGGCGCGTCAGGCCTTGATGCCGACGCTCAAACATCCGGATCTGCTGCGCCTGGACTTGGGCATTTTTGTGTTGCACGCGATGCTGATGTCGAGCTTCGTCGCCCTGCCGCTGGCGCTGGTGGAAAAGGCCGGGCTGCCCAAGGAGCAGCACTGGTGGGTTTATCTGACTGCGCTACTGATCTCTTTCTTCGCCATGATCCCGTTCATCATCTATGGCGAGAAGAAACGCAAAATGAAACGAATTTTGCTCGGCGCCGTCCTGACGCTGATGTTCACTGAGCTATTCTTCTGGCAGTTCGGTGACAGTTTGCGGGCTCTGGTGATCGGTACGGTGGTGTTCTTCACCGCGTTCAATCTGCTGGAAGCTTCGTTGCCGTCGCTGATCAGCAAGGTTTCACCGGCAGGCGGGAAGGGCACGGCCATGGGCGTGTATTCCACCAGCCAGTTCCTCGGTTCGGCGCTCGGCGGGATACTTGGCGGCTGGCTGTTTCAGCATGGCGGTCTGTCGGTTGTGTTCCTTGGATGTGCGGGTCTGGCTGCCATCTGGCTGGCCTTTGCTGTTACCATGCGCGAACCTCCCTACGTGACGAGCCTGCGCTTGCCGTTGTCGCCCGAGGCGATCCGCGAAGCGGGTCTGGTCGAGCGCCTCAAGGCCCTCGTAGGGGTAACAGATGCAGTGATAGTTGCTGATGAAGCGGCTGTTTACATCAAACTGGACAAAGAATTAGTGGATCGCGACACCCTCGAACGCCTGGTGAACAACCCGGCCGGGGCTGCTTGCGAAGCCTAGGAGAACGTTATGGCCCGTGGGGTTAACAAAGTCATATTGGTCGGCACTTGCGGCCAGGATCCCGAAGTTCGCTACCTGCCTAACGGTAACGCCGTGACCAACCTGAGTCTGGCAACCAGCGAACAGTGGACCGACAAGCAAACCGGTCAAAAGGTCGAGAAGACCGAATGGCACCGTGTTTCGATGTTCGGCAAGGTTGCGGAAATCGCCGGCGAGTACCTGCGTAAAGGTTCGCAGGTGTACATCGAAGGCAAGCTGCAGACCCGCGAGTGGGAAAAAGACGGTATCAAGCGTTACACCACAGAAATCGTGGTCGACATGCAAGGCACCATGCAACTGCTCGGCGGCCGTCCACAACAGGGCGACCAACAAGGCGGTGGCAACAACTACCAGCAGCAGGCGCCACGCCAACAGGCTCCGCGTCCGCAGCAGTCGGCTCCGCAACAGCGTCCAGCCCCGGCTCCACAGCAGGCTGCACCGCAACCAGCTCCGGATTTCGACAGCTTCGATGACGATATCCCGTTCTGATTCGCTGCTGCATCCACGCTGAATAAAAAAGGCCCGTCGTTCAAAGCGACGGGCCTTTTTTGTGGCGCAAGGTCCGCGATTACCACTGATCTCCTGTGGGAGCGGGTGTGTGTTTCAGTCGAGGATCAGGTGCGGCAGAAACCGGCTTGAATCCTTGGTGATCAGACTGTTGTCTTCGCGCACGCCGATCCCCGCCGCCTGATCACCAATCACCCACGAGCCGATCAGCGTGTAGCTGTCGTCGAACTTCGGCAATGGCGCAAATTCCTGCAGGATGAATGGCGCATCGGTGTAGGGCCCGTCCTCTTTGACGATCAGACCTTCCGCCGTTTGCAGTTCAATGTTGGCGCCTTCGCGGGAGAAGTACGGTTTGCGTACCCAGCCCTTGGGCACCGCACTGGCCGGATTCGTATCAAGGTGCGCCGCGAGCAGATTCGGATGCCCCTTGTGCAGCTCCCACAGCAAAGGCAGCGCGCCTTTGTTCGACAGGATCGACTTCCACGCCGGTTCGAAGAACTGCGTATCGCTTTCGGCGATTGCCGCACCGAATGGCTCGTGGAAAATAAATTCCCAGGCATGCAGCTTGAACAGGTGCGGGATCCAGCGATCCTCAAGGTCGACGAAGCAACCCTCGGCGGTCAGGCCGATGTCTTCGATGTCGATGTGCCGGGATTCGATGCCGACCTTTTCCGCGATCAGGCGCAAGTAGTCGGTGGTCCCCTTGTCTTCGACCGAGTCTTTCATCGACGCAAAGTAGAACGGCCGCTTGAGCTGCAACTCGGCAAACGCCTGGTGCAGCTTGGTATCGATGCTGTTGAACTGGTCGGCATGGCGCGGCAGCATCCCGCGCTCGATGCACTGCTCCAGCCAGCCCCACTGAAACGCCGCTGCCTCATAAAGGCTGGTCGGCGTGTCGTAGTTGAGTTCCAGCAGCTTTGCCGGGCCGTTGCCGCTGTAGGAAAAGTCCATGCGCCCGTACAGATGCGGATGACCTTCCAGCCAGGACGTGCGGATCATGTCGTAGTACGGCGCCGGGATGCTCAGGCGATCCAGCAGCTCTTCGCTGTGCACCACGCGGTCGACCAGGTCCATGCACATCTCGTGCAGTTCGGTGGTCGGATCCTCCAGATCGTTTTCAATCTGCGCGAGCGTGAACTGGTAGTAGGCGCTTTCGTCCCAGTACGGCTCGTCGTCGATGGTGTGAAACAGAAAACCGAGGCTTTCGGCCGTCTGTTTCCAGTCGGGGCGCTCGGCGCAGTGGATTTTCTTCATGGTCAGCTGCTCGAACTGCCCCAGCCGCCCCAACCGCTGCGGGCGGAAGACTGGCTGCCGAAACCGCCGCGGGACGTCGACGAAGCGACGTTGACCGGTTTGCTTCGGGAGTTGTCGTAGCGGGTGTCGGTGCGAGTTGCCGGCGCCGACTCGATTTTGCGGTACTGCGCCGAGGTGTTGTAGGTCTGGCGCGTATCGCGATCGCGATAGACCGTGCGATTGGCGTTGTTGCTCATCGCATTGCCGATCAGCCAGCCCGTCAGCCAACCGTTGCCGCCGCCGGACGAGTGCGAAGTGCTTTGTACGTTCTGGGCGGCGGCGGCTTCACCGGCAGGCATCTGCGCATTGGCAAGCGCATTCAGGTCCTGTGGCGCCTCGCCGTTCTGCGGCACCTTGAAACCGCCGAGCTTCGGCACGAAGCGACCGTCGGAATTCTTCTGGCACCAGTCGGCTGCAAAATCCGCATCGCACTTGGCTTTGTCGTCGTAGGCCGGCGCAATACGTCGATGTTCGGTCAATGCCGCGACGTAGGCGTTGGAGCAGACGTCGGCGGCCACTTCGGCGCCGACGCACTCCTCGACAGATTGGAAGCGTTGCTGCTCCTGCGCGGCAACTTCGCCGGAAATCGCCAGCGCCACCGAAGCGGCGAGGGACAGTTGAACGTACTTGCTGCGTTTCATCGAAGGCTTCCTGCCGATCAGTTGGACGGGGTCATGCACGCGGCGTTAAGCATGCCGACGCTGATGGCCACTGCGGCCACATAGATACCCGAAGCGATTTCACCGTTGGCGATACGCTGCGACGTGCCCTTGAGCACCAGCCCCGTGGCGAGGAAGGCCAGCAGCTGCACCACCGCAGCAATTACCGCCCACAGCACGAAATCGAGAACGTTGACCGAAAACGCGATCACGTTGCTGGCCGGAATCGCGAAGCCGATGATCGCGCCCGCCAGAGCGATGGCGGCAGCGATGTTGCCGGAGCGAATCAGCTCGAACTCCTTGTGTGGCGTGATGCGGGTGTAGACGAACTGAAACAGCATGAACAGCAGCACGGCGCCGATCAGGTAGACGACGAAACCGACCAGTGCGGTCTTGTTCAGGGAAACGGCCAGCACTTCCAGCATGGAAAACTTCCTTATTTAAATGGTGCTCAAATCAGTCGTGTACAGCGAAATGCCCAGCGAGGTACTCAGGCTGACGGTGCCTTCCTCGTCCTGTTCGACGGAGAACAGCAGCAGTTCGCGGCGATCGGTCAGGCCGGTCTCGCGCGCGTAAAGCATGGAGTGGTGTTCGATGGTGTAGCTCTCGTCCGGGTTGACCACATGTTCGGTCATCGGTACGAGTTCGGTCTGGCCTTGTTCGGTGCCCCATTCGCGGCTGTACTGGACGCCGTCGTGGGTATAGATCGGCAGGCCGATCGGGCTTTCGGGGCCGGCCAGGCGCTGCAGCTCGGCGTCACTGTTGACGGTCACGTAGCTGAGGTAGTTGAACAGGGTGACCGACTCGATCTGGTCGTCACCGGTGACGTGGATCTGCAGCCAGAAGTCTTCGTTATTGAGGTAGTAGCGATGCAGCTTGTTGGATTGGCCGAGGTCGATCCAGCCGGCGCTCCAGATTGCCTCTGCCGCTGGAACCTGCACCGAGGTGCTGCCATCGAGCAGCAAGGCCAGAGTCGAATCGAATCGCACGCCTTTGCCTTGTGCCATCCCGAGTGGGCCACTGGCGACCGGAGCGGGCGCAGCGGGCTGCCAGTTGCTGGTGCCCAGCAAATCTTTGAACCATCCCATGGGTACATTCCTTGAGGCGGGTGGAGGTGTTCGTCGTAAAAAACGCCGCCAGTGTACCGGGCCGGGCGACGAACGACACGCCGTAAACCATGTGGGAGCGGTTTGCTCGCGAAGGCGGTGTGTCAGGCAGCTAAGGTACCGACTGACACACCGCTTTCGCGAGCAAGCCCGCTCCCACAGGTTTTGTGCAAACGCTTACTGCGCGGACTTCTGCTTCAGACGCTCGAGGATCGCATTGGCGCTGCCTTCGTTCGGCGTGATGCCGGCGTCGCGCAGTTTGCGTTCCAGGTCATTGCCGGTCGAAGCGTCAGCCAGTTCATCGGCGGCACTCAGCTCGGCAGCGCGTTGCTGCTGCTTGGCCTGCAGACGGTTCAGCGTGCCCACCGCGGTTTCCAGCTTGCCATTGGCGCCGCCGCTGGCGATGGACGCGCTGACCTGCGCCTTTTGCACGCTTTCACGGGCCTTGGCCATGTCCACCTGCTGGCGTAGGCTCTTGATCCGCGACTCGGCCTTGCTGATGTCCTTGCGCATGTTTTCGGCGTAGGTGCCGAACTCGTCGCTCTGGGCTTTCTCGGCGGTCAGGTCGTTGGTCAGGGTCGAAATCGCTTCGGCCACTTCCAGCGCCAGGTCTTCACGGCCGGCGTTCAGCGCGGAAACCGCCTTGGCCTCCAGGTCCTTGATCTTGGCGTCGTACTCGCTCACGCGATCAGCGGCCAGCTTGTGCTTGGCCATGATGGTGACCAGCTCACGGCGGGCATTCGACAGCGCGGTGTCGGCGTCGCGGATTTCCTGGTCGAGGATGCGCAGGGCCTGTTGGTCGACGATCGCTTCGCCGACTTCATTGGCGCCGCCGCGCAGCGCGGTGAACAACTTGCTCCAGATGGACTGAGTCATTGGATATTCCCTGTTGATTACTTGAAGAAGTGTTCGAAGGCTTCGCTCGCGCGCTGCACGTTGTCGACCAGGGTTTTCACCTCGGTGACGACGTTGGTCAGGCTCGAGTCGGCGCTGAGGGCGCCAAACATGTTGTAAACGGTCTGGCCGTTAGGCATCGACTCGATACCGATCGACGACAGCGGGAACATTTCCCGGCTGCGCAACACGGCGTCGTTGAAGGCGCGCACGTCAGTGATCGAATCGATGTCCACCAGCACGGTGTCGACGATGATCTGCTGACCGGCCACGGCGATGTGAATCGGCAGACCGCCGAATTCGTTCATTTCCAGCTTGATGCTGGGTTCGGAGCTCTGGATCAGAGACAGCGTGATCTCCTGCGAAGCCACCTCGTCCAGTGCCTTGAGGGCGTTGAAGAGGCTATCGATGTTCCAGTTGTTGCCTGCGCTCATGTAATTCTCCGACATGAATGAGCCAGCCAGAATCGGTTGGCGTAGCTGTTGCTCCATCTGCTTGAGCAAGCTTCGGTTTTCCGGAAGTACCCAAGTTTCGTGTTTCACATAACCGGCGGCAGCCAGGCCCGCGCGCATCTGCTTCATGTAGAAGCTCGACGGCTTTTTCGCGGACGGTTTCGAGCGCTCTCCCTGTGGGCTCTCTGATGCAACGGTGGGGGAGCGACTTTTCATGGCAATGACTCCGTTATGAACATCTCACGCGTGAGCCACACTACAACCAATTCAAAATGCCATCAATGGCTCACGCGTGAGATTTTTTCGGCATGTCGACATCGCCGATGAGGTGGTGGTCGCAAGCGTTGTCCCGGGTGGGGAGTGTGTTTCTGATTAATCACTGATGTTTATTGTCTGGAAGGCGAGTTTGTTTCTCAATTCTCTCGCTGTGATTTTTTATTGTTTAAATATTGAAGATAATTCCTACATTGTTTTTGCATGTTTCCGTAAGAAGTAATAGCGGCCCTTCGTAAGAGCGTAGGAAGTTTGTTTTTTGTGAGTAATATTAAGAAACAAGGTCGGTTCGCAACCACTAAGAACTTATTCTAGTTTTGGGGTGTGCACACCTTCACTCCGGTGGAACACAGCTTGGACTACCGGCCCTTCAACTTTTGAGGAAATCATTATGACTTTCGAAAAAGCATCTTCCGCTGGCGATTCTCAGATCGGCTGATCTGATCAGTAAGAGCCGGGGCCTTCGCGGCCCTGGTTCTTTTACTAACTTGTTTTAATAGCGATCGAGGCTCGAATATGAAGCTTTGTCTTAAACCGACGATTATTCCGTTCAAACTTGATGGTCAAGTAGTTCTGCGTTTTAACGGTCAATACGCAAAAATCCCCGACCCTCACGGTGCTGTCTGGGAGTTCGCCAAGGCACTTGATGGCCGTACACCCTATGAGGAGTTGATTACCCAGGTGGCAGGCCGTTATCCCGCGGTGGATCAGGACGAAATCCGAAGCGTCGCGCAAGATCTGATCAAATACCGGCTGGTCGAGAGTCCGGATGCCTTTGAGACTACTTCTCTTTCGGATCATGATCGCATCAGATTTTCCCGCAACATCGACTTTTTCGGGTCGATGGCGGCTGTGGGCGAAAACAAGTTCACCCACCAGGAAAAACTGCGCACGGCCAGGGTCTGTGTCCTGGGCTGCGGCGGTCTGGGCACCCATATCCTGTTCGACCTGGTGGCGCTGGGTGTCCACCATCTGACGATCCTCGATTTTGACACGATCGAGTTGAGCAATTTGAACCGGCAGATCCTTTACAAGGAAACCGACGTTGGCATGCCGAAGGTTGCAACGGCCAGGCGCAGGTTGCTTGAATTCAACAGTCACCTCGACATTACTGCTCACGAAACCCGCCTCCAGTCGGCGCAAGACGTTGCCGGCATCGTACGCGGCCACGATATTGTGATTTGTGTCGCTGATAAACCCGCGAACTACATGGCCGACTGGCTGAATGAGGCCTGTGTTGAACAGGGCGTACCCTTCATTTCAGGCGGGCTTGATGTACGGCGCTCGGTGTTTTATTCGGTGGTGCCTGGCTCCTCGGGCTGCGGCGCTTGCTGGCTGACGTCGGCGCGTAACAAGAGCAGCCTGGTGAACAGCGTTTCGACCATGGCCAAACAGCACGACATCACTTATGAGCATCCCGGCCCGGCTCTTGTGACTTTGGTGGCTGTCACCGCCGGGATGATGGTCAGCGAAACGGTCAAGATCATCACCGGCTGCCAACCGCCACAATTGACCAACAAGCTAAAGGAATTCACATTCGACGACCTGGACGTCAGCGTCGCCGAAGTCTGGCAACAGAATCCGGACTGCACGGTGTGTGGACATCTCGTGGACGCGCAACGGTCGGCGCAGGCGGAGACTGTCTAGATGTTCAAACTCCTGGCGTCCTATGCCATCACGTCCATCTGCTCATGGGCCATAGCGTTTCTGATCCCGCTGTATGTTTATGAGCAGACCGGCTCCCCAGTCTGGACGTCGCTGGCTTTTTTCGCCGCGATGGCGCCCTACATACTGGTCACGCCCTTCGCCGGTGTGTGGAGTGATCGCTACAGCAAACGGCGTTTTTTGATCGGTGGTGATCTGATCAACATCGTCACCGGCTGCATTATATATGCTGCCGTGATTACGCTGTCCGGGAGCAGCTTGAGTATTACTCTGTTACTGCTGAGCTTTCTGTTGGCAAGCGTCGGTGCCACCCACCACCCGGTCTTCCAGAGTATTGCGCCCGCACTGATCGAAGGGCCCAAACTCCACCGATTCAATGCAATCGTCAATGCCAGTGACAACATCATTCGCATCGTTGCACCAATCGGCGTTGCAGCCTTGCTGGCCTTCAGTACCAAGGAGCAGTTGCTGATTGGCAGCATTGTCGGATTTGCGCTATCCCTGCCGCTTTGCTTCTTGCTGAAAGAGCAGGGTAAGCCTGCGCCGGCCACCACGCGGGTATTCACGGAAATCAAAGCCGGACTGTTGTATGTCATCCAGCAGCGAGAACTGTGTTCGTTTGTCATGCTGTTCTTTTTCTGCAATTTCGGTTTTGCCTTGATCGGTGCCAGCCTTGTCTATGTCTACACCACGCTACTGGCCGTGCCATTGAGTGATGTGGGCTATTACTACGGACTCATCGGTGCAGGTGCCGTCGCCGGATCAGCTATGGGGGCGTTTCTGGTGAAGAGATATCCGGCCGGCATTCTTATCCGTCGAAGCTGTTTGCTGGCCGGGGTGTTCACGCTGATGGGGGCGATGGCCAACGATCCGTGGTCACTTTCGGCAATGTGGGCGCTTTCTACCGGTTGCCAATCCGTGGTGGTCATCGCTTTTTTCACCTATCGCCAGCAGGTGGTTCCGCAAACCATTCTTGGGCGAACGGTCGGAGTTACACGGCTCATTGCCTACCTCGCGATTCCTCCCGCGAGCCTGCTGAGTGGATGGCTGTTACTGCATTTCTCGAGCAGCGCTGTGATTCTTGCGTCAGGCGGTCTGTGCATCATTTTCGCCTCTCTATGTGCTTACTTTCTGGCCAGGTTTGAGCGCCCGGTCATTTACAGCGACGCACAATGAATACGGTTTTGTAAGTTTTTCGGGGTTTCGGAATAACTGGAAAGTTGCGATCGGCTGGATGGCTGATAAAGAATTAAAAGGAATTTAAAGTTGGAAGTAGATAAAGAGTTGAATTGCGGCGATGGGGCGAAGGTCATTAACTTCATGACCGGAGGCACATTATGGGGCCAATGGCTGGACGCTGATGCGTTAGATAGATTGGTTAATCATGAACTGTTGCTGGCAATGCAAAACGGTCATGTTTCCCTGAAGGGGATGCGTTACTTTCTGATCCAGCATCATTACTACTCGCGAAACTTTACCCGCTTTCTATGCGCAATCCTCAATCGCCTCGAGTCCCTTGGCGACATCAAATTACTGTTGGAAAACATGCAAGAGGAAATGGGCATAGATGGTGACAACAAGCTCACGCATTCCGAGCTGTTTCAAAGGTCGCTGCGGATCCTGGGCACCCATCCCTTGGCTGAATTGCCTTTACCTCAGACCGTGGATTTCACCCAATGCATCATGCAGCTTTGCCGCAGTGAAAATCCTGTCGAGGGCCTCGCAGCACTCTGCCTGGGAGCCGAAGCCATTGTGCCGCTGATTTACAAACCGATTCTGCTGGCACTGGAGGGACTGAATGTCAGTGAGGAAGGGCTGGAGTTCTTTCGCCTGCATATCGAAGAGGATGAGGACCACGCGATTACCATGCTGGGAGTTCTGCAACGCCTGACTCACCAGACGCCTGAAGCCAAGCGGCTTGCGATTCAAATCGGGCGTCAGGCTATGCTCAAACGTTGTGTCATGTTCGATGCCATCTGGAAGGAAGTCAGTCAGCAGTAGCTGGCGACCCGTTTCGTGCAAATTGCCGCGGATTCGCTGGCAGTCGTGCAGATTGAAACAGGCCTGATGCCACCACCCTAGGTCCAAGCGATTGATTCATAGGGTATTCCTGGCCCCAGGCGATTGGCCTGATCTCTGCACTTCTCTTATTACATTCATCAATTGGCTTGAAGGGGGACGCATGACCCCGATGTCGAGCAGGAAAGTGGTCGTCGCCCATTCGGTTCGGGCCGGGGCGCCGCAACATGAAGTGCAGACAAATAAGGCACTTGCCCGCTGGCTGGCGCAGATTCTCGGACTCAGCTTCGGCGGAAGTTTTGACCCGCAGAAGCATCGCGGTCGCGATTTGTATTGGCTGCCGACCCAGACCATTGTTGGCCCGGCCAGCGCGCGTAATCTGGGGATCAGGGGTCCCGGCGATTTGTGGGGCGGGTACGTCGAACACGATTTCATTTGCACCAAAGCCATCAGCCACGGCTTGCGCAGTCATCTGGCTCACGCGCCACAAGGCTGGGCGCCGCAATTCTCCGAGCGCGTGCGCGATGTGGTGCTCGACGGCTTGACGGTGTTTGCCGTGGAAGATGCGCGACCCGCTGCCGAGCATCTGCTGTACAGCGGACCGATCCGCCTGAAGCCGATTCACGCCTGTGCCGGTCGTGGCCAGGAAGTTATCAACAGCCTCGACGCGTTCGATGAAGTGCTCGGCCGTGCGGAGGCTGCCGAGTTGTTTCGCGATGGCGTGGTGCTCGAACAGGACTTGAGCAATGTGTTCACCCACAGCGTTGGCCAGTCATTCATCGGCGACAAAGTGCTTAGCTACTGCGGTGATCAATACTTGACCAAGGATGCCCATGGCGAAGAAGTCTATGGTGGTTCGAATCTGTTGGTAGTGCAGGGCGGCTACGAAGATCTGCTGGCGCTGGACTTGCCGGATGACGTGCGACAGGCCATCAAGCAGGCGCAGATTTTCGACCGGGCAGCGGATGAGGCTTATCCAGATTTCTACGCCTCACGCCGCAACTATGACATTGCCCAAGGCCTGGACAGCAATGGCAAACCCCGCAGCGGGGTGCTCGAACAATCCTGGCGCATGGGCGGTGCCAGCAGCGCTGAATTGGCCGCGTTGCAAAGCTTCGTCAATGACCCGCAGATGCCCGCGATCCGCGTGTCGACCGTAGAAACCTATAGTGATCAAAGCCTGCCGGCGGACGCCATCGAAATCTATCGCGGGCCAGCGGAGAACAGCGACTTCCTTCTCAAATACGTAACGGTCAAATCTTATGACGGCTAGAAGCGAAAGCATTCAGATCGACATTGATGATGAACAGATGAGCGGGACGTTTCTCAGTCCAAAATCGAAAGTCCCCGGCGTGTTGTTTGTGCACGGCTGGGGCGGTAGCCAGGAGCGTGATCTTGAACGCGCCAAGGGCATCGCCGGGCTTGGTTGTGTATGCCTGACCTTCGACCTGCGCGGCCACACCGGTGGCACCGGCATTCCGCTGACGCGGGTGACGCGCGAAGACAACCTGCGTGACCTGCTCGCAGCCTACGACCGCCTGCTGGCGCATCCGGCGCTCGACACCTCGGCGATTGCGGTGGTTGGCACCAGTTATGGCGGTTACCTGGCTTCGATCCTCACCTCGTTGCGTCCGGTGCGCTGGCTGGCGCTGCGGGTACCGGCGCTGTATCGCGACGAGCAATGGCACACGCCCAAGCGTGAACTGGACAAGGCCGACCTGCGCGACTACCGGGCGACGTTGGTCCGTGCAGACAGCAACCGTGCGCTGCACGCCTGTTCGCAGTTCACCGGGGATGTGTTGCTGGTGGAATCGGAAACCGACGACTACGTGCCCCACGCGACGATCATGAGCTACCGTGCCGCCTGTCAGCAGACGCATTCGCTGACGCACCGGATCATCGATGGCGCCGACCATGCCTTGAGCGAGCCGGTTTCGCAGCAGGCCTATACTTCGATTCTGGTGGACTGGATTACCGAGATGGTGGTGGGTGAGCGGTTGAGCATCATCCAGTCCACATGATTTGTTGTGGCTCTTCGGACGCCTTCGCGAGCAAGCCCGCTCCCACATTTGGAATGCGTTCTACCTGTGGGAGCGGGCTCGCTCGCGAAGGGGCCATCAGCCATAGCCACAAAATCAGGACGGTTTCTTCTCGATCCGCAACGCCTTGGCCTTGGCTTCCACCAGCAAATACATCACCACCGTAATCAACAACGGCAACAGAAAATAAATCGCCCGATACGCCAGCAACCCCGCCACCAGACTGCCCCGCGAAGCCTCGTGCTGCAGCAGCGCGACAAACACCGCTTCCAACACTCCAAGCCCCGCCGGAATGTGCGTGATGACTCCGGCAATCGCGCTGATCAACAGCACGCCGAGCACCAACGGATAATCCAGTTTGCTCGGCAGCAGAGTGAAAATCACTGCCGCCATCAGCGACCAGTTCAATGCACCGAGCAGCAACTGCAGCACGGCCATGCGAAGTGATGGCAGGTTGATTTCCACCCCGCGAATCGACCACTCGCGGCGCTTGGAGAACTGGCACGCGGCGAGGTAACCGGCACTCAATAACAACAGCAGCACGCCAATGCCCTGCAACGCGGCGCTGCTGATTTTCCAGCCCGGCGGCATGCTCACCAGGCCGCTGCTGAACACCACGCCGGCAATCGTCATGTAACCGAACCAGTTGGTGGCCAGGCTCAGACCGAGAATCTTGGCGATGTTGCTTTTGCTCACCCCCAGGCGCGAATACAGCCGATAGCGCATGGCAATCCCGCCGACCCAGGCGCTGAGATTGAGGTTGAACGCATAACTGATGATCCCCACCGGGAGGATCTGTTTCCAGGTCAGGTCCTGGCGAATGTAGGTGCGGCCGATCAGGTCGAAACTGGCGTAGGTGAGAAAGCTCAGCAGGGTCAGGCTGGCGGCAATGATCAGCGTGCGCACCTTGAAGTCAGCCAGGGTTTGCAGAACTTCCGCCCATTCGATACGGGTGGCGAACATCGTCAGCAACACGATCAGCGCGAGGAAGAACAGCAACGTTAGTGGGCGTTTCCAGCGACTCCAGCGAGAGTGAGTGGCGGGCGCAGACTGTGCGTGGGAATGGCTCATGACGTGCGCCCCCGAAACGGCTTGAGCCGCGGTTTGTGCGCCGGCAACCAACCGGCCATTGACGGGAAATGCCGCAGGAAGTGAAACACCAGAAATCCCACGGTCATGTGCCAGATCCGTCCTCGCGGGGACATGCTGGCGTCCATGGCCTTGCAGTGATTCTGGCTCAGGTCTTCGAGGCGCTGAAACAAATGCTGATTGAACGCGCGATCGCGGATCAGCACATTGGCTTCCAGGTTCAGCGACAGGCTCAGCGGGTCGAGATTGCTCGAGCCGACGGTGCTCCATTCCTCATCCACCAACGCGACTTTGCCGTGCAGCGGGCGCTGGCAATATTCGTGGATCTGCACCCCGGCCTTGAGCAGATAGTCGTAGGTCATGCGCGCGGCCAGTTTGGCCACCAGCATGTCCGGTTGACCTTGCAGGATCAGCCGCACCTCGACGCCACGGCGCGCCGCGTTGCGGATCTCGCGCAGCAGGCGGTAGCCGGGGAAGAAATAGGCGTTGGCGATCACCACCCGGCATTTGGCCCGGCGCAATGCGTGCAAGTACACATCTTCGATGTCGGTGTGATGCTGATCGTTGTCGCGAAACACCAGACGTACCTGACCGTCGTGATCGTTGAAAGCCATGTCCGCCCGGCGCTGACGCCGGCGCTGCCACCAGAACCGTGCGCGTCCCGGACGACCACTTTGCAGCAGGGCGAAATGATGGATGTCAGCGACCGCTGGCCCTTGAATCTGCACCGCATAATCCTGTTTCGCCTCGGGGCCGAAATCGGCCAGGTGATCGCCGGAAAAGTTGATCCCGCCAATGAACGCGATCAGTCCGTCGACCACCACAATCTTGCGGTGCAGGCGGCGGAACCAGTTGGTGCGAATGCCCAGGTGCTTGGGCGCCGGGTCAAACATTTGCAGATGCACGCCCGCTTCGCTCAGTGCCGCGAGATAACCGGTGGTCAACTCGCCGCAACCAAAACCGTCGAGGCTGACAGTGGTGCGCACGCCACGCCGCGCGGCGTCGATCAGGATCTGCTGCAACTCTGCGCCGACCTTGTCTTCGAAAACGATGAAGGTCTCCAGCAGAATTTCACTCTTCGCCGCACGCATGGCGTCGAACACCCGGGGGAAATATTCCTCGCCGTTTTCCAGCAACTCGACGCGGTTATTGCCCTGCCAGCCGTACTCGACATCGACATGCCCGGGCTCGCGCACCGGCGGGTTGATGCTGATCGGTTCCACGGCGGATTTCTCCAGCGGTGCGCTGCTCATAGTTCGATCTCCACCGATAACGGGACGTGGTCGGAAAGGTGTGACCAGGGCCGGTTGGCCAGGACTTTCGGCTGGCTGGCCTTAAGGTTGCGTACATAAATACGATCGAGCCGCAGCGTCGGCAGCCGCGCCGGAAAGCTGCGCGCCGGTTTGCCGTGATGCTCGGCGAACACCTCGCGCAGACCGCAGGGTTCGAGCAGCGCGTCGGCGCGCTGGCGCCAGTCGTTGAAGTCACCGGCGACGATCACTGGCGCGTCAACCGGCAGCTCCGCCAGACGCTCGCCGAGCAGTTTCAATTGCGCATTGCGATGGCTTTCGCGCAGCCCCAGATGCACGCAGATCGCATGCACTTCGACGCCATCGCCGGGCAGTCGCAGCACGCAATGCAGCAGCCCGCGGTTCTCGTGACCGCTGATCGACACGTCGAGGTTGTCGTGGCGGATGATCTGGAATTTCGACAGCAACGCATTGCCGTGATCGCCCTCCGGGTACACCGCGTTGCGCCCGTAGGCGAACTGCGGCCACAGACTGTCGGCGAGGAACTCGTATTGCGGCATCGTCGGCCAGTTGCTGTAGCGCTTGGGATGATGCTCGTGGGTGCCGTGGACTTCCTGCAAAAACACCACGTCGGCGGCCACGCTGCGCACCGCTTCGCGCAACTCCGGGAGGATGAAACGTCGGTTGAGCGCAGTGAAACCCTTGTGTGTGTTGACCGTCAGCACGGTGAAACGACGCACCGACACTTCAACGCTGGTCTGCTCGTCGGTGAACCCGACCGGCTCTGGAATACTCATGCCAGCACCCCTTCGGCAGCCGGTTCACCGGGGGTGGTGGCGAGCGTTTTATCCAGCTCGAATCGGTGGAGCAAACTGCGCGCGTCGTAGGGCGCGCGGACTTTGATGTCGTTGTCGAAATAGCAGAACACTTCGCGGGATGTACGCGCCCGCGGCTTGAGGCGCGGCGCGATCAGATGCGCATCGCCGGGTTGCCGGCCGTGATGCCAGGCGTCGATGCGTTCAGCCCATTTGTTCAACGCGGCGTCGGTGTAACCGCTGGCGTACAGCTCTTCGGCACCGTGCAGGCGCAGGTAGACGAAATCGCTGGTGAGGTCTTCGCGGTACGGCCATTTGCCGGCGGTGTCGGCGATCACCAGAGCGGTGTTGTAGCGTTTCAACAAGCGCACGAAGTCGGGGTCGATGAACGTGTCATTGCGCACTTCCACGGCATGGCGCAGCGGTTTTTTGCGCCAGGCTTTGAGGCTGGCGTGGCCGTGAAGATGTGAATCGTGTTGGCGGGCGAGGGCGGCAGCGGCTTCGGTATCGTGGGGCAACAATGAGAGGAAGTGTTCGAAGCGCTCAGGATCGAATTTGAAGTTCGGTGGAAACTGCCAGAGGATCGGCCCGAGCTTTTCCTTGAGTTCCAGCACCCCGGAGGCGAAGAAATTCGCCAGCGGTTTTTCGATCTCGCGCAAGCGCCGGACGTGGGTGATGAAACGCGGCGCCTTGACGCTGAACACGAAGTCGTCGGGCGTTTCGCTGTACCACCGGGCATAACGTTCGGGCCGTTGCAGGGCGTAGAACGATCCATTGATTTCGATGCTGTTGACCGCCCGCGAAGCGAACTGCAATTCGCGCTTCTGCGTCAGTCCTTTCGGGTAGAAATCCCCTCGCCACGGAACGTAGCGCCAGCCGGAAATACCGATGTGAATCGTTGCCATGCCGCCCTCCCGTTGTCAGTCCTCGTACAGCCTGTGTCTGTTGATGACTGCGGGCGGTTCGGGAAAGTTTCGGTGGCGTTACGGACGGTACATTCTCAAGAACATCACACAACCAATGTGGGAGGGGGCTTGCTCCCGAAGGCGGTCGTTCAGTCAACATCAATGGCGACTGATACACCGACTTCGGGAGCAAGCC
>NZ_JASCPO010000470.1:0-1642 GCF_029960145.1 Pseudomonas sp. PS01299
GGCTTGCTCGCGAAGGCGGTGAATCAGTCAACACAAATGCTGAATGGCACACCGCATTCGCGAGCAAGCCCGCTCCCACAGGGTTATCTATTGACTTGAGGATTGAGGCGGCAGCCCTGCCGTTCGCTCAGCCACTGCGCGCGGTTGCTGCGGCCCATGCCGCTGACGGTGATGGTTTTGCTCGCGCTGTCATCGCTGAATTCGCTGGTTGGCAGCCACTGTTTCACATAACCCCGGCAATATTCGGCATCGTTGTTCATCACGTAACGACACGAACAATATTCCTTGGCCGTGTAGGCGCTGATGATGTCGGGGAACGCCCAGAGGTTTGCCCGTTCGAGCCAGATCCAGCCGAGCAGCACGATCAGCGCCAACAGCAACACCCGCTTCAACAGTTTCATGGCTGCACCGCCTTGAGCACGCGTTTGAGCAGCTCGTTGTGGCGATAGCTGCCGTCGCGGTCATCGGCGTAACGCACGATCACCAGTTTCTCGCTGGGGATCACATACAGCGCCTGGCCCCAGTGGCCGAGGGCGGCGAAGGTGTCGGGCGGCGCGTCGGGCCACGGCGCGGCGGCGCCATCCGCCGGGCGATTGAGCCACCACTGACCACCGGGCACCGCTTCGTCCTGATGCGCCTTGTAGCCGGCAAAGGCAGTGCGGTTGAAAGCGACCCAATCCTTGGGCAGCAATTGCCGGTCGTGCCAACGTCCGTCGCGGGCCATCAGCAAACCGACCCGCGCCAGATCCCGCGCCGTGAGATAGGCATAAGAGGACGCGACGAACGTATCGCCGGCATCGGTTTCCCACACGGCGTGGCGGATGCCCAGCGGCTCGAACAACGCGGTCCATGGATAGTCAGGATAACGCTGTGGGCCAACCATGTTCTTGAGCGCCGCCGCCAGCAGATTGCTGTCGCCACTGGAGTAACGGAACGTCTGCCCCGGTGGCGCATAAGCATCGTGATCGGCAGTGAACGCTGGCATGTCGCGGTGCCCACGGGTGTAGAGCATCGCCACCACCGAGGATTTCAGCGGCGCGTATTCGTAGTCTTCCTGCCAGTCCAGCCCGGAAGCCCAGTGCAGCAGATCCGCCACGGTGATCGCCGGATGTTTTTCCAGCGCCGGATAAAACTTCGAAACCGGATCATCCAGTTTGAACAGGCCTTCGCCATACGCCACGCCGAGTACCGTGGCCATCAGGCTTTTGCTGATCGACCAGGTCAGGTGCGGGGTCTCGGCACGGGTCGGGCCGGCGTAGCGTTCGTAGATCAACTGGCCGTCGCGGATGATCAGCAGCGCGTCCGTGCGGATGCCCTGGCGGGTAGTGTCGTCGCGGGGTGGGAAGGCGTAGGTCTCTAATGCCTCGACCGCTGCGCCGCTGATTTTTGCGCCAGTCGGCCATTGCTCACCGGGCCATTGCTCGGCCTGGACCGTGAAGCTGATCAGCAGCAGAAACAGGGACAGGCTTTTGCACATGGTGAGGGCTCTTGGGGAGAACCTGCTGAGGGTAGTCTTGCCACATGACAGATGTGTGGTGTTTTTGCCACCGCCTTCGCGAGCAAGCCCGCTCCCACATTTGAAACGCTTTCCAAGGGTGGGAGCGGGCTTGCTCGCGAAGAGGCCAGTCAGACCACCGCCAAA
>NZ_JASCPO010000471.1:0-1640 GCF_029960145.1 Pseudomonas sp. PS01299
GATTTATCCCCGATGGGCTGCGAAGCGGCCCCAGCTTTTACTTAAACAAGAGGACTGCTGCGCAATCCATCGGGGATAAATCCCCTCACCACAAGGTATGAGTCGACAATACTGAAGTCGCAATCTTCAGGAATTCCCCCCAATGTCCACCATCGAACTGCACCCCGCCCACCGCGACGAACTGCAAACCATCGAAAACCTCATGCAGTTCTACATGTACGACTTCAGCCAATGGCTACCACTGAAGCTCGGCGAACATGGCTTCTTCAGCATTCAGCCGAAAGACGACTACTGGCGCAATCCAGCTACCCAACCGTTCCTGATCTGCGTCGACGGTGAACTGGCCGGCTTCGTGACCGTGGATGACGAAACCCACATCGACGGCGCCGAACACAACATCGGCTACTTTTTCCTCTCCCGACGCTATCGTGGCCAAGGCGTCGCGCAGTTTGTCGTCTCTGCCCTCTTGAGCCGTCTGCCCGGTCAATGGCAGATTTTCCACATCGACGCCAACCTGCCTGCGCAGCGCTTCTGGGCCAGGTTGATCCCCGAATTGACTGGCGGCGCATTCACCCGCCAACAGCGCGCCGTGGACGGTTACCCCTGCACCTTCTACGTCCTGCGCGCCCCCGCATCCGTTGCCTGAACGGATCTTTTCTCATTCCAAAACCGCTTTGTCCGACAATATGTAGTGAACAAAAATAATCACTACAAAACCGTTGACGGCACCGTTTTGCTTTTGCATGATGAAGACGTTCCCCGATCGGGAACATCGGTAACACGCTTGAGCAAGCTCGTCTGACCGCCGAGTTGTTTTTTCCGGATACACGCTGCCCACAAGGCAGATTGAAGAAGCTGACCTGGCCTGAACGTCCAGTACAAGGACGAGAAGCGCTGGCGAAAATTCTCAAGACGCTTGTGGTCGACCCTGAAAACGTCGTCAAGGAGCCTCCCGGTTTTCGCTGCTTCTCCTCGTTGTGACGCTATTGCGTAGCAGTTATTCAACACGACTACATGCAACAGATGCATGACCCCGTATTTCACACGGGCGACCGCTGACGTCCTGGTTTCGGTGCCAGGGATCAACTAACCGATGGGCTACCTGTATTAGCGAATCAACTTTGAAAGATCACCAGACTGGTCAAGGGGCAAACACCATGAATCTGAACAATCAACCTACTATCGAAGAACTGGCTCGTATGTTCGCTGCGCAAAAAGACAGCCACGACAGCCACATTCTCTGGATCAGCAAGTCGGGTCAGGTGCATATCGACTGCCTGTCGCCCCACGCTGGTGAAGAAGAATTCGACCGCAGCAACCAGAACCTGCTGGCCCGCCTGAAGATGTACCGCCGCGGCCACGGTTATGTCGGCAAGAAAGCTGCGGCCGACAAGGACTTCATCGGCAATGTGCTGCAGACGCTGAAACAGGCGTGGGATTCGATGCAGAACAAGAATGAAGTTCGGGTGATTGACCGGTTCTACTGAGTTACAACTTCAATAAATAAAAGGGGCCTGCTTCCAACAGAAGCAGGCCCTTTTTATATCCGCAATTCACACACAATCCTGTGGGAGCGGGCTTGCTCGCGAATGGGCCGGGTCAGTCACCATCACCTCAACTGAGACACCGCATTCGCGAGC